>JAPDPQ010000023.1 GCA_034506395.1 candidate division KSB1 bacterium
ATCTCGGTGGCGTTCTGGAACATGTTGGGCGCTGGTGTGTTCGGCTTTCTGATCAATCCGCCCATTGTGCTCTATTACATCCAGGGCATCAACACCACGCCGATCCATGGACATACCGCTTTATTCGGCGTCTATGGCTTGCTGGCCATTGCCCTGATGCTGTTTTCGGTCAGGCATATTTTCAAGAAAGCCGCCTGGTCGGATAATTTATTGAAATGGAGCTTCTGGGGCTTGAACGGCGGTCTGATGCTGATGACAGTCTTGAGCCTGATTCCATCGGGATTCTATCAATTCTATTATGCCGTGCGAGATGGTCTATGGTACGCCCGCAGCCCCGAAGTTGCCACCAGCAAAGCCATCCAGACGTTCTCCTGGATGCGGGTGGCTCCTGATCTGGTGTTTGCAGCAGGGGCGATTTTGTTGTTCGTCTTTTTGGTGAGAGCGGTGCGGATATCGTTTTGTAAAAAGCAAAATTAAAATTATTTCCCACGGATCATGGGACGCCCACAGATTTATAAAAAAATAATCAGCGATAGTTCTATGATCCGTGGGAAAATGAATTAGTTTATGAGGTAGACGATGCAAAAAAATCAATCTTCAAAATTGCCTTCCGCCGAAGCTGTTCGGCTGGAACAACTCATTGACTATTCCGCCAATTCCATCGTCAGTCGAGAAATCCTGAAAACCAAAACTGGCACACTGACGTTATTCGCCTTCGATGCGGGACAGGGATTAAGCGAGCATTCGGCGCCATTCGATGCCGTGGTGCACGTTCTGGATGGTCAGGCAGAAATTATGATCGGCGGAAAGATCGTGATTGCGAAAGCAGGCGAGACCGTGCTCATGCCTGCCAATGTGCCACATGCAGTGACTGCCCATCAAAGATTCAAGATGTTGTTGATCATGATTCGGGAATAGATTTGGGCGACGTGAGATATGCAATGAGAGGGAGGAGAAACCTATCCAGAGCTATTTGCCATCTCACGTCGCTCATTTTGTGTTTTCTATCTAATAAATAGCCGGTATGACATTTGCGGTTTCATTGGTCCTCTGTGAATGCCTACGATTATTATTCATCAAATGGATTAACTTCTTGCTTTTCTCCGAAAAAATCATTTAATTTATTTTATTCGTTGATCTATTGCCTTGGGACTTTAATCAGAAGTTTGATTCAGAACATCCAAAGCTGAGTCGAGATGATCAAAGTCAGGATGATTTTCAGTCCGAAAAGTGAGGTCATCGCTTCCCTCGACTGTTTCGGGATTGAAGCGAAGATGAGTAACACGTAATTTGGAGATGGAGGATTATGAAATTATATGGCAGAAACTGGACGCGAAGGGATCTTGAGGCGCGAGTGGGCCGCCTGGAACAAATTGGCGGAGTTCGCCGATTTGAATTGAAAGAAGGGCCAGAGGCTGGGGCGGAATTCATTCAAGTAAGAACCGGTTCCGGATTGAGCTATTACGTATCTCCTATGCGCTGTCTTGATATTTCTCTAACTGAATTTGGTGGTGTGCCGATAAGCTGGCAGGCTTCCACTGGAGAGATGCATCCTGCATACTATCGCGCTGAGGGCATGGAATGGCTGCGCACTGCTGCTGGCGGACTATTGATGACATGCGGATTGAGGCAAGTCGGTTCTCCAAATGAAGATCACGGGGAATCGCTCGGATTGCATGGTCGCATTCATCATCTACCGGCCCGGCAGGTCTCGGCTCAGGGCTTTTGGGTCAATGATGAATATGAAATGATCATTAGCGGCGTCATTGAAGAGACGCGGATTTTCGGAGAATATCTTCGTTTGACTCGACAGATTCGCAGTCGTCTCGGTGAAAATTCCATTGCAATTCATGATCAAATCGAGAATCTTGGTTTCGAGCCTTCGCCGTTGATGGTGCTTTATCATTTTAATTTTGGATTCCCGTTGATGTCGGAAGAGACGAAAATAGTTTTTCCCTCTCGAAAGGTCGTTCCGCGCGAACCAGAAACACCGCTGGAAGGCTACCAGCAATGGCAATCGCCAACGCCTGGCTATCGAGAACGAGTGTATTACCATGAAGATTTCATCACATCGTCAGATCGCGAGGCATGGGCGACAGCCGTGATTGAGAACCCTGGTTTTCCAATCGTAAATGGGGGTACGTGTTGTTTATCGGTGCGATTATCATGGTCGACTGAAAATTTGCCGCGACTGGTACAATGGAAAATGCCTGGAGCTGGGGTTCACGTATTAGGGATTGAGCCAGCCAATTGCCACGTTGGGGGCCGCGCTATGGAACGGCAGGAAGGTACATTGCGCTTCATTGAACCAGGCCAGGTTTTGCATTATGAACTAAAAATGGAAATCGAAGTAAAATAGGTCACTAAAAGTTAGAAAAGACCTCAATAATGCTCGGAGGTTTTGCAGCGCTTTTTAGGTATCTAAAATATCAATTCAATTACCTAAAGCCCAATATCGAATTTTGAATGTTTAAAATGAAACAGGGAAAAAATGAATAAATCAAAGATCCTTGAAATCCTTCAAAAGGATCCTGACCAGAGTTATAAGCCGAAGCATCTGGCAAGAATACTGAAGATTTCAAGTCAAAAATATCCAGCGTTCAAGCGAGAGATCAAGGAATTGATTGCTGAAAATAAGGTTGTGAAATTGAAACGAGGTAGAATTAGCTCTGCCAGAAGGCTGATCGAAGTGATTGGTAAGCTGCACGTTAAGACCCAAGGGTATGGTTTCCTCGTTACTGACGAAGGCGAGACCGATATTTTTATTAGCCAGAACAAAATGGGCACAGCGCTCCATGGCGATACGGTAAAGGTGCTACTTTATGCACGTCCTAATGAGGGACGAAGTCAAGAGGGAGAGGTCGTGGAGATCATCAAACGGGCGCGCAAAAACATTGTTGGCACCTTTCAACAGGGAAAATATTGGAGTACCGTGGTACCTGATGATTTAAAGATCCAGCGTGATTTTTACATTGCCCCAGAGCATACCATGAACGCCAAAGAAGGACAAAAAGTGGTCGTGAATCTGTTGGAATGGGATGATGTCCATCGCAATCCAATTGGTAAGGTGGTCGAGATTCTGGGGGAAGCTGGCGAGCCCGGAGTGGATATTATTTCGGTAGCTCGATCATTTGATCTGGCGGGAAACTTTTCAGCCAGCGCCATTGCCGAGGCCGAGAGAATTTCGAATCAAATCCCCGAATCGGAGATCCAGCGCCGGCTTGACTGGCGAAAAGAGTTGACGTTCACCATCGATCCTATTGACGCCAAAGATTTCGATGATGCGGTCTCGTTGAAGATATTAGAAAGTGGAAACTATCTTTTGGGTGTGCACATTGCCGATGTAAGCCACTACGTTAAACCGGGAAGCCAGCTTGATCTTGAGAGCCGGGATCGCGGAACCTCAGTCTATTTGGTCGATCGCGTCATACCGATGTTGCCAGAGCGGATCTCCAATGAAATTTGTTGCCTGAAACCTAATGAGGATAAATTGACATTTAGTGTGCTGATCGAACTGACTCCATCTGGGGATGTGGTGAATTACGAGATCCGAGAGAGCATCATCCGAAGCGATCGGCGCTTCACTTATGAAGAGGTTCAGCAAATCATCGAAGGCCAAAAAAAGGAGAAGAAATTTGCCGAAACGATCCAAAAGATGTTTGAATTAAGCAAGAAGCTGATCGAGAAGAGGCAGGGGAGAGGCAGCCTGGATTTTGCCAGCCAGGAAGTGCGGTTCAAATTGAATGATCAAGGCAAGCCGATTGCCATCGAGAAATTGGTGCAATTGGATAGCCATCGGCTTATCGAAGAATTTATGGTGCTGGCAAATTCGATTGTTGCGGGCCATATTTCGGAAAAGCTGAGTGAGCAAAATGGTGAGCTCTTGCCATTTCCCTATCGAATTCATGAGCGCCCTAGTGCTGAAAAACTACGGGATTTCAGCAAATTTGCCCAGGCGTTGGGGATCGATTTTGCGCCGAAGAAAAAAGTCACACCCAAGCTGTTTCAAAATTTGCAGCACCAGATCAGAGGATCTGAAATTGAGGTGCTTGTGGATCAGGTAATGATCCGAACCATGATGAAGGCCCGTTACAGCACCAAAAACGAGGGGCATTTTGGATTGGCGCTGAAACATTACTGCCATTTCACCTCGCCGATCCGGCGCTACCCTGATTTGATGGCGCATCGGTTATTGAAACAATATTTGGCTGATCCAAAGGCCCAGCCGATCAAAAAACGCCAATTAGAGAAGATCTGCACCCATGCCACCGAGCAGGAGATCAAAGCCATGGAAGCGGAGCGCGCTTCGGTGAAAGTGAAGCAATTGGAATTCATGCAGGACAAAATCGGCGAGACGTTCCACGGCATTATCTCTGGCGTCACTTCATTCGGTATCTTTGTGGAGATCACCGATTATTTGATCGAAGGCATGGTGCATATTTCTAATTTGCGGGATGATTATTATATCTACGAGGAGACCAAGTATCGACTGGTTGGGCAATATCATGGTCAGGTGTATCAATTGGGCGATCCGGTTGTGGTGATGGTGGTGCTGGTGAATCTCGATGAGCGGATTATTGATTTCGAGCTGGTGGAGTCGCTGAGGGATTAGGGCATGGAGCTTGGAGCGTGGGGCAAGGTGAGCGCCAGGGATTACGAACCGCATTCTTGATGAATAAACAGGTTCAAATATGCAAGTCGTGCAAATCGCACTATTCTTCGTCCTGAGATTTTTTTTCAGATATTTTTTACCGCTTTGCTACCCAATTGCCGAATGGAACAACTGCTTTTTTTAAGCGGATTACTGAATTGCCTTATTGGTTTAAAGATGTCATCTCTAAAAAACTTTTGCATGATAATTTAGTTGAGCTGTTGCGATTTTGCTTTGCAGCAAAATTTTAGCTTTATAGTTTGGTCGATTAAAATCTTAGAAGAAACGGCATAGGTTCTAAAATAATATTTTGCCATCCATTTTCTGAAAATTGATTTTAAACAAGTGAAGCAGTGTTGGTGCAATATCAACAATCCGCGCCGATGGAATTACCCCTCGGTCATAGCTTCTGGCTGCCATTGATTTAATTAATCTGCGATTATAAGGCGTTGCAAATATCAACGGTACATCGGAATCCGTCGCAACTAGGCTTCCATGTGTCGAGAGCATGCGTCGATTTTGTTCAAACCGAAAATTTTCGCTATAGTTTACCAATAACAAAATATCTCCGCTGTTATCGCTATATAACTCTTCGAGCCGCTCTTTCCCAAGCACGTAATTCTGATCAATGCCAAAATTTTTTGAAATGGGTTTGATGATATCAGTATGATTCATTAGATCGTATTTGTAAATCTGGTATTTCTTCTGGTCATAGTCTTTGAAAAGGATATAATCAAATGCGTTTGAAAAAGGGTTTGATGCGCTTGATTGGAGTTGATTGGCTTGGCTGAGTTCCTTTAAAATTGGGCGCAAATCTTGAAAATCAGGATGGTCTCGCCACTCTGCCCGAACATCTTTGACAACACCACGACGTACATAAATATGGGTTGCGCCTGCGGTGACATTGATTATTGCATTGGAAAATTGCTCCTGCTCAAATAGTTCGCTTTTATCCAGAGTATCATACCCGATTTTTTTGATTGCAGCGATCAGCTCTTTTTTCGTCACGCGTTTTTTGTTATCCATTTCGGCTCTGGTGTGTCCATGATCCGAACAGATGACAAACAGGGTATTTTCCAATGGATTGATTTTTGCCAGCTCCTCCCAGAGATTCAAAAACTTACCCAAGAGAACGTCGACGGTATTTACCAGATAATCTCGCTGTAATGCTACCTCGCCCTGGAGATGGGCCTGGTGATCATGCCCGCCGAAATAAAGCGTGATCAAATTCGGAGGCGCTTTTTTGAATTTAAGGTGCTCGCCTAAATATCCCAACAAATCCTCTATCATTTTATGATCGAAATTTTCGCGGTAATCGCCAATCCCATCGGCTCCGCTCTCAGTGATAAACTGAAACTGGCTCAATATATTTGGGATTAACCAATCGATCTCTTTTCCAGCTCCTTCAAAATTCCACGGGAGATGCCAGGTTACATGGTTCACGGCCTTTGTGCTTTGAGAGACAAACAAGTTGCAACTGACCACGCATTTGTAGCCTTGTTCGAAAAAGTAATCATAAATGGTGATGACTCCCTTGTTCAACATGCGATTACAACTTCCTTCGTTCAAATAGAAGCGCATTGCTTCAAAAGGTGAATAAAATCTGGATTTGCCGTCAGCGCCCAGTGATTTCCCTGCGCGATCAAAATGGAAGTTGGCGGTAATACCGTGATTTTTAGGAAAGAGACCAGTAAAAATTGAAGCCTGAGCTGGATAGGTGTAGGAAGGAAATATCGTTAAGCAATGATTTGCAGCTAATGAATCACATTTGGTAATGCCATAACTTTTTTCAAGCGCAATTTTATTCGGATCATATACACCTTCCAATTGGATGTTGCCTACAATTTTGGATAGGTTAGGCAACTTCTTATTCGCATCCCTACGCAGCGAGTCTTCGGCTAAAGTGTTGTACAAAACATCCCGTCTCAAACCG
This sequence comes from candidate division KSB1 bacterium, assembly GCA_034506395.1. Lineage (NCBI taxonomy): Bacteria > Pseudomonadati > Candidatus Zhuqueibacterota bacterium. The sequence goes on from JAPDPQ010000023.1 coordinate 6,585, forward strand.
TCAATATCGATGATTACCGCATTTTGAATTGGTGGGGTTTTCATTTATAATTTCTCCCGTTATCCACTTATTTAGAACCAGCTTTTTGACGAGGAGGAATATTGCTAATCTTTATTAGAGCTTTTCAATGCTTTTTTTGAAATAATAAGGTGCACAAGCGTGCTCGTTCCAAAAATATTTTACCCGCCGATTTTGGTTATCAAGAAGATTTTCTTTTAGGGAAGCCATCTAAATTTTATGCTTTATGACACATGAAAGTAGCGCATTGGAGAGTTTGCCTGTCAATATATAGATTTCTTTGGAGATTGTCAAGCAAAAATTCAAAATGAATCAAAGCACTTGCAAAAGAATTTAGAATTTCTTGGCCATTTTTAGATTGAAAAGCTATGTAGAAATTTGCAAGCGAAATCCTTTGAACAGTTAGGAACCATTTCCAATGCTAAAAACCTCTTGTCAAGATTGCTGAAGCTATTGATGTCAATCGAAGAATTGGGGGAATTTAATGTCGTTTTCACCCGCTCCATTTCTTTTTTCCGACCGATGAATTCAGTGCGAGAGGGAAGGTTGGAATAGATTTCTGGTTTAGGTGGTTCAGGCGGCGCTTGCGGCAGGGAGTTATCTGGAAGAGTTGGTTTTCGAAGTCGTTTCACGAAGAGATAGCTTAACAGAGTGATAATACCAGCAGCAATGAGTGCACCGATGGCTTCGGGGAGGGCATTGAGGAGGATTTCGATTAGTCTTTGCATTGATTTTCCTTTTTTTCCAAAACGCTTTAGCGCTTTTCCATCTCTCCGTCTGCGGACCTGTCCGCCGACAAAAGGATTTGTTGAAAGAGATGGATACCATCCGCCAACTTGCGAATGGTGTCCATCTGATTTCTAGCATCACAAAAGTATAAAATAATTTCAAAAAAGTCAATCTAAGTTTCTGATTCGTATGGCAGGATGCCATCTTGCCCTAAAAATCAGCGCAGCAACACCATCTTCCTCGTCATCTGAAAACTCTCAGTCTTTGATTGATAAAAATACGTTCCACTAGTCACGGGATTGCCCGAGTCATCCTGGCCATTCCAATCAAGTGCATGAGACCCAGCAGAAAAATATGTATCGGCCAATATTTTGACCATCTGTCCCGAAAGATTGAATATCTGTAACGTGACCTTGCCCGACATCGGCAAATGAAATTGGATTCGGGTCGAACCATTGAATGGATTGGGATAGTTCTGGCTGAGTTCAAAATTTTCAGGTGATGATACTTTTCGATCAGCAACCAGCGTTTCAGTTTTATTGGGCGCTCCAGGCGTTGGCGGCATGGCAGACCATTTTTTCCCGCCATCGGGCAATCTGCCATAAGAGAGATCGGTCTGCTGGGCATTAAAGGTGCGGGTGTCGATCAGGTAATTGCCCTCGGCCATGGTTGCAAAGAGCACCAGTTGCTCTCCATCGGCGGAGAGGCGGAAATTGGTGTGAAGTTTCCCCTGCGTGGGATCGCCATCAGCCCAGATGAGGAGAAATCCCTTCGGCGCAATGGTCGTGTCGGGCAACATCCAGCGGGTCGAATGGGCGGGATCATCGGAGAGGAACATGCCCTTAACATTGAATGGCTGGGAATCGGCATTATATAGTTCGATCCAGTCGTCGTACTCGCCATATTCATCGGCGAGGGTTCGCTTGTTACTGGCCATAAATTCGTTGATGACCACAGGCGGCGGATAAAAGGTCGCTAATTGGGAGGTAGCGCTGGCGATCCGCAGCTTGATGTACGGCTTGATCCCGTAAGGGACGTGGTTATATTTAGTGGGAACCGAGGTCTCGAACGATTGATGAAAATCCGAAATTGAGAAATCCCAATCCAATATGCGAAAGCTATCGGCGGCAACGGCTGGGGTGATCATGGCTTTGAGCTGATCGATGCGGGGCTCCTGGGCTTCGAAGCTGAACTCATTGTTCATGAACGTTTCCAGATATAAAGTGTAGCGATAGCGATATTCGGGAAGCTCCAAGATTCTCGTCACCAGCGGGCGTTTCTCCTGCATATTGCCCCAGCGATAGATATTCCGTGTCGCCCAATCGCCGCCGACCCAATCAATGCCATAGGTATTGTCGTAATCGTAAGGGATGAATTCAAACTTGTCAGTGGCGGTGTTGTGATAGAGATAGTAGTTGTTCTTCAAATACCAGTAATCATCCCAACTGCCGACGAGCACGTTCAGCGCCAGCCATTTCAGAAAATTGTCCACGTTGAAGACTTTTTCGAGCTCGATTTTAAACTGCGAGGCTGGTGTATTATTCAGCACATCGATGAAATGCACCAGGTCGGAATAGTCGTTTTTGTCTTTGTTGGTCATCAACTCATAAGCCTGACGATCCCCAAAGAATTTTTTATATAGCTGTTGGTCCGGACCCAAATAGACTAGATCGGCAGGCCAAAGGCATTTGTATAAATTCCCATTTTGATTGCCGAATCGTTTCTGGACGAACTCATCGTCCACATGCTCGACATTGATGTACAGGCCATAATATTTATCGTTGATGTAAAGTCGCACATGATTGGCGCGCGAAGCAGGGACGCGGATTTGCTGAAACAGATCCCAGCACAATTTCGAGCGCATGATGCTAGGATCATTATGCTCGCCATTCAGGTTCATTTTCTCCAAACCATAAAATTTGCGGCCCGGGACGAAATGGTTAAAATCTATTTTGAAAGATTTTTTGGCTGACGTACGAGAGGTATTGCCTCGGATTCGGAATCCGATCAGCAGCACCGTATCCCCAGGAATGATCGCATTCCGATAATAAAAGGCTGCTGGAAATAGACTATCGCTTTTTGCATTAGCAGGATCCAAAATGGAATTTAGGTAAGCAGGATTGATCAGGATTTTGACATCTCCAATGGTTCGATCGTCAAAGATCTTCCAACTTTCGTCCGCCGCAATGTCAGTGAATGCGCTGAACCAGAGCAATACCAATGCAATGAATGCGAATCGTCTCATAATTCTTCCCTTTCGTGCTGAATAATGATAGTCAATTCAAAATTCATAGTCAAGGAATTTAAGTGCGATGATCAAAAAATAAAAATTCTTCTTGTTTTTTTGTGATAAAATGGTTAATATTGACCCTGCTAAAAAATCGATTGGCTTCCATTCATGCAGAGATTTGGAAGCGAAATTATCAGTTGAATTCGAATTGTAATGCATGAACGGTCAAGATAACAACCCGTCATCACCAGAGCCGCCTTCCCGATCCCAAGGTCTCACTGAGGAGCCTCCACCGCCATTCTGGTCGGAAGCATCGCGAATGTATTGTTTTCGCTTTTTCCTTAATGACTTCATCCCTGATCATTCGATTGTTCCAAAATCTAAGGGGGAACAATGAGCTCAAGTGTTGAAGGAAACGCGATTATTTACTGCGAGGGAGCTTTTAACACTCCTACTGGCAAAACTTGCCATGGATTAGTGAGACGCACGAGTCGGTATAAAATCCTGTCCGTGGTCGATTCGCGGTTTGCTGGTCAGGATGCGGGTCAAATATTGGACGGTAAACCCAATCAGATCACAATTTATCCGAGCATTGAGACGGCCCTCCAAGCGGCTAAAGAAAGGTATGAACCAGCGCAATTTTTAGTGATCGGTCTGGCGCCAGATGGGGGGCAATTGGACCCGAAAGCCCGTTCGGATGTAAAAAAGGCGATCCAGTTAGGCTTGCATATCGATTCAGGGCTGCATGATTTTCTCAGTGAAGATCCAGAGTTTGTCGCGCTGGCAAAACATCATGGCGTCCAATTGCGCGACATCCGCAAGACGCCGCCACGAAACCAGCTCCATTTTTTCAGCGGCAAAATCGAGCAGGTCGATTCATTAAAGATCGCTGTATTGGGGACGGATTCTGCTGTGGGCAAACGAACGACCGCCTGGGTAATCGTGGATGCAATCAAGAATGCGGGCTATTCAGCCGAACTGATTGGGACCGGGCAGACCGCCTGGATGCAGGGCGCGCGATATGGTATCATTCTGGACTCGTTGATCAATGATTTCGTCTCTGGCGAACTCGAGCATGCCATCTGGTCAGCTTGGAACGAGCAACACCCTGATGCGATTGTGATCGAAGGGCAGGGAAGCCTGCTGAATCCCGCTTATCCTGGCGGCTTTGAAATTCTTGCTGCCGGGCGACCTGATGTCATTGTATTGCAACATGCTCCGGCTCGAAAAGAGTATGATGGATTCCCTGGTTATCCGATCCATCCGCTCGCGCAACAAATCCAGGCCATTGAAATCATATCTGGTAAACCAATAGTTGCGATCACAATCAACCATGAAAATCTGGAATTAGAAAGTATACCAGCAATCTGTCACCAACTCCAGATAGAGACGGGCATTCCTGCGTTTGACGTTCTGTTGGATGGCGCTGATACAATCGTGGATATTTTAAGACCCTATTTGCTTCGTCATGAAAATCATAAAAGTCGAAGCTTGGCCCATTGAGCTCAAGTTGAGCCAGGCATACACCATTGCTTACGAATCCATCGATTCGGCGATCAATGTGATCCTCCGCATCGAGACGGATCACGGACTGGTTGGTTTTGGCTGTGCTGCGCCAGATGAATATGTCACTGGCGAAAATGAAAGGACGGTGATGAATGCCATCCAGCAGGCGGTGGTGCCGATCCTAAATGGAGCCGATCCCTTGCGAACCAGGTGGCTGCTTGAACAGATCAGGGCCGCTATCGGCGAACAAAATGCAGCGCTGGCTGCCGTGGACATCGCCCTGTATGATTTGCTGGGCAAGTGTGCCAATCTGCCACTATGGCGTTTATTGGGCGGTTTTCGGGATCGGATCGCGACCAGTGTGACCGTCGGGATTTTGCCTGAAGCGGAGACTGTGGCGCAAGCTTTATTATGGACTCATCAGGGTTTTAAGTGTCTGAAACTCAAAGGGGGATTGGATGTCGATGCCGATATTGTCCGCGTGATGAAAGTGAGGGAAGCAGTTGGGCATGAAGTCGCCCTTCGCTTCGATGCTAATCAGGGCTACACCGTTGCACAGGCGATTAAATTCGCCGAGCAAACTCAAACAGCGGAGCTGGAATTCATCGAACAACCCACCTCGAAAGATGATCGAGAAGGATTAAAATATTTAGCCAAGCATCTTCCACTGCTGGTTATGGCCGATGAAAGCGTCATTAGTTTGACTGATACTATCGAACTTGCAAAAGCCGAAGGGGCCAATCTGCTCAATGTGAAGCTGATGAAGATGGGGGGCATCACCGAGGCCCTTCAAATTTGTGCGGTGGCGCGATCCAAAGATATTAGCGTAATGGTCGGTTGCATGGATGAGTCGGTCCTTGGAATTGCCGGTGGATTGCATGTGGCGCTAAGTCAGCCCAATATAAAATATGCTGATTTAGATGGTCATCTCGGCCTATTGAATGATCCATTCGTCGGCGGAGTGGTTTTAAAAGATGGAATGCTATTCCCGACCGATAATCCAGGCCTGGGCTGTGATCAAGTTGAATGAAAGGGCAAATCAAATATCAGCCCATGCCAAAAGCGATTTCCATTGAAGAAAGTTGTGCCAAGTTGAAATAGCTAACAAAATTCACGTCATGCCTGCGAGGGCAGGCATCTTTCAAATTGGTGAATCGTTTAATAAATGCAACTCTTGCCTTCACGGGAGTGAAATTGCCGTATTTACAGTTTGCTCATTTTTAAAACTCGAATCGATCCATACGATAGAAAATTGACTGGAATTCCAAGGGCCCTGGAAGATCGAATTTAAATCTAAATAACTATGCCGCAAATTTATGATTTTTGTATTGCCACTGATTGGGAATATGATCGGGATTTTTTGCATCTGGTTCAACACTATGCTCAACAAGTCCATGGTTTGAGCACTTATATTGTCGAACCGTTCAATTTGGAAGAGACGATTCGGAAACTTCGCAATCAAGAATTGGCATTCAATTTCTTGTTCGATCGGGGTTCAGATAGCACCCCAGAGTTCTTAGACCTCCATCGATGGCTGGTGGAACGCGGTACTCCAGTATTAGATCCTTTAGAGCGGCTAAGATGGGCTTCGGATAAAGCCACAATGCATTTGGAGTTCATTTCAAACGGATTGATAACGCCGTATACGATTATCATTCCGCCATTCAGTACAACCGCAGATCTATTTTTATCCGTGGCTGATCTGGCCAAATTGGGCCGACCGTTTATCATAAAGCCTGCGAACACCACCGGCGGAGGGATTGGTGTCGTTAATGGGGCAGAAACTTTGCAGGATGTCTTGCAGGTGCGTAAAGAATATGGGGATGATAAATATTTGTTGCAAGAGAAAGTGATACCTCTGGAAAAAGACCAGAAGCGGTTCTGGTTCCGGGGCTTTTATTGCTGTGGCATAATTGAATGCGCCTGGTGGAACGATCTCACCCATGTTTACGAATCGCTGACAGCAGAAGACATCACCAATTTTCAACTGCAACCGCTATTTGATATCGTAAAAAAAATCTCAACCTTGATCAAACTGAATTTCTTTTCCACCGAAATCGCCATGAATCGGCGAAGCGAATTCATTGTGGTCGATTATGTCAATGAAATTTGTGATATGCGGCTGAAATCGGTCCATTTTGATGGGGTTCCAGATGAGATTGTCAAAAAAATCGCATCTCAGATCGCTAAATATGTTTGGGAACGGATTGCTGAGGCGGGTCGAAATCGATCGCTGCCTTTATTCGTGACCACTAATCATGATTTCCGTTAGAGTAATCGGGTTATCCAGATTCGATTACTGCAGTTTCTAATTCGTTTTTATTGCAAAATTCCAAAAACAAGGCAAGATGTCAAGCTGTCCGCTCGCTAATCATGGGCATCGACCGAAGCGATGCAAGCGGGAAAAGGTGTCATTCTTAAGTTGACACCAAATACCAACTGACGTTCAGACTTCTCCAGATAACTTTGATTGAAATAATGGCTATGAAAAAGATTCCTGCGTTCGCAGGAATGACATGGTTTAATTGAAATTCACATTTTGATCCAAAATGCAATTCATGAAGATCAGCGAAATCAAATCAAAAGTGGAGCGCAAGAGGAAGACCTTAAGGGCTGTTTGATGAATATGGGGGAATGACCAAAATTTTTTGCAACTGTTAAATCAAACCTGAGAATTCTGGCAAATCAAATTTTGCCCGCCACTGACAATAAGTTCGATCCTGCTCAAGAAGAAATTAATCGATCAAACAATTCGAAGTGCGATTGAACAGAGATTTCGATTTGGAATTTCAGTGATGGGTCCAATTTAAAAAGCCCTTGGCCGTTCGCCGATTGGCGAACTAACTTAGGCTAATTCATCTGATTGAGGTTCAGTTTATCGGAATTAGTGGTTTTTCGAGTACGATCATTAATTTTTTGAGAAACAAAACCGCAAATGAACGAATAGAAAACTCTCGAGGAAAAAATTCATTGCTATGAAGTACATCCTGATTGCAACCACCAATGTTGATGCGATAGATATAATAAAAGTCTGTTTTGAGACTGGCTACAAAATCGAGCCAGTGCAATCGCTGGAAGAAGCGATTGAGCAATTCCAGCGCAAGCGTTTCGACTTTGTCTTCATTGATATCGATTTACTGAAGTCATTAAAGACTGAGAACGATTATAAAAATCAGTTGCAATTGTTTTGGCGGATCAATTCTGATGCGGAAATCATCGTGCTCGCCTTGCCACAACAGATTAGAGACGCCGTGAATGCGGTGAAAGCAGGTGCCAGCAATTATTTGACTTTTCCATTGAATCCTGAAGAGGTAAAATATGTCGTCGATAGTCTTCAGGAGTACAAGCGGATGCACTCGGAGCTGGATTATCTGCGTGATCGGTTCTGGCGGACGGACTCGCTCTCGGTATTGCAGACCAACTCGAACAAGATGAAAGAGGTTTTTAGCCGAGTGCGGGCTGTCGCGCCAACAGAAAGCACCGTGTTGCTAACCGGTGAGACTGGGACTGGTAAAGGGGTGATCGCCCGGCTGATCCATAAACATAGCCAGAGAAGCACCAAACAGTTCATCAGCGTTCATTGCGGTGCAATTCCTGATACCCTATTGGAGAGTGAGCTGTTTGGTCATGAAAAAGGGGCGTTCACTGGCGCTGTGCGACGAAAACTTGGCAAGTTTGAGATTGCCCACGGCGGGACAATTTTTCTCGATGAGATCGGAACGATATCGGCAGCCATGCAGATCAAGCTGTTGCAGGTGTTGCAGGATCGCACCATTGTTCGGGTGGGCGGTGAGACCGAAATTAAGACCGATGTCCGCATTATCGCCGCGACCAACACCAATTTGAAGCAGTTGTGCGACCAAGGTCTATTTCGGAGTGATCTGTACTATCGCTTGAACGTGTTCCCGCTGGAAATCCCACCATTGCGCGAGCGGGTTGAAGATATCCCCATCTTGGTCGATAATTTCCTGAAGCGATTGAATCGATTGAACGCCAAAAATATTTCCGATATCCATCCTGATGTGCTGGATGCATTCGAAGCATATTCTTGGCCAGGCAATATCCGAGAGTTGGAAAATCTCATCGAGCGGGCATACATTTTAGAAACATCTTCTATTTTAACTCCGAAAAGCTTCCCGCTGGAGCTATTCACCTATCAGACCAAGAAAAACCGATATGCCATTGATACCAGCCAAACCTTGAAAGAGGTCAGAAAGCATGCGATCGAACGGGTCGAACGACAATATTTGACCGAACTGCTGACCAAACATCGCGGCAGGATCAACGCCACAGCTGAGGCTGCTGGTATCAGCGAGCGACAATTGCATAAGCTGCTCACGCGATATGGGATCAATAAAGAAGATTTCAAACAAAAAAGCTGATGCAGCAACATGACGAATTTGTCCCTTTCCTTGCCAAAGTTAGCAGATAAAACTGGTTCGTCTCATATTCCTTTCTCATGCAATTCGTGCGTGGAGTGTTGATCTATGGGTAGCTAATAATCAGATTTCAATCTACGGATTTTGTACACATTAATTATGGGTAGAATGGTTGATGACAAACATCTTGATCCCAAAAGCTTAATTGGCGCTCAGCTTAGGATTTTTTGCAAAATGATCGAATCATGGTAGCGACTCGTTGTCGCTGATAAATTAAACGCGCCAGCTTCTTTTAATCAAACCTAAATCAAAGATCATCGGAGCAGAGTGGGGCATCGGTTTTTAGACCGCAAAATTAGCTGCTGAAACATTGTCCTGCCAAAAATCATCCTATCAAAAATAATCGCACCAAAATCTCCTCAGATACAAGATGATACCTCAAATCAACTAATAGAACTGAAAGCTTGCGAATTCTCGTTTTGTTAATGGATCGCTTCATTGGCAAAATTCCTTGGAATTTTGTTCGAAAAAATCTTTTGCAAATATTGCCATCTATTATGAATGCTTGCCTAAGGCATTCAGTCATCTTTTGAAATTCTCAGTACTCCTGTTTGACTTCGGTCTATTTAATTTGTTAAGTGCTCAAAAGCTGGTTGGGACTAAAATTATAACTTCTGCAACAAACGAAATTTTCCGTGATGCTGACTGATAGCCTGTATATTTACATAGACTCTTTTGTCCAATTTTCTTAAGCAATTTATTCTCCCAATCTGGCGAGTTCAAATGTCAGAATTGGTAAACAATGTCTATTTAAGGGAAGGCGGCAGGTATGAGAAAAATACTTCTTATCAGTTTAGTGACATTGCTTTGGGCGCTCAATTTATCAGCCCAAATTGAGCCGGGGGATTCGGAAATCAGCTTTCTCGGTTACTATTCCACCATGGTGGGGGCCGATTATAACAACGGTGGAACTGGGATCATCCAATTGAGCTATGGATATTTTATTAGTTCCAGGCTACAACTTGGTATTGGACCGCAAGTGACATTTACGCCCGGATATACCAGCGTTTACTACAGCCATGGCGCAGAAGTAAAGCTGAGCGGGACTGCGTTTTTCAATTTTAACCTGAATACCAATTCAAAAACGATCCGATATATTTTCTCTCAATGGTATCAATCGGATTTCTCGCCTCCGAGCGGGAATTTAACCGATGCTGCATTCTGGACGCTTGGCGTCGGCGTTCGAAATTTTTTCACCGAGTACGCATCGATCAATACCGCTGTCAGTTATGGAATGTCGATGGCTAAAAATTCCAAAATGGGGATGCTAATGATCATTAGCGGCCTTTCATTCATTTTTTGATCAGTTCGCTATCCCTTAAGTTCAGCGATGCGAGGACAAGGAAGCTGATGATTATCTATCGGGCAGATGCAATAGGGGTGGTGCTTGCGTCATAACCAGCAATGTATTCATCGGTTGATTCGGAGCCAGCGAGACTTTTATCTGCCAAATTCATTCAATCCGAAAAGCTCAGCAGCTCATCAAAATGCCAGGAGGCAAATATGAAATTCCGAAAATTATTTTTATTTCTATTCGTACTTGTGATGTGTAATAATGTTCAGGCGCAGCAAATCATAAAAATCGTTAAACAGTATGTATTGATCAAAGACCTTGATGAATCATCGGGTCTATCAATCGGAGATCATGTTTCTGTTTATCGCGACCAGGGTTCAGGACATCCAAAAAAGATCGGCGAAATCCAGATCGTCAAGTTCGTCAAAGGGAAATGTGCGGCAAAGATCATTTCGCAGAACACAAGAAACCCAATTGTGATCGGCGATTTTATCAGTCTATCTGGAGATTCTGAAGCAACAACCAGTTCGAAAGGACCGATCTCCAGCGATCCGGGGGATATCGGGATCGAGAAGGGGGATTCGGAAATTCAGTTTGCCGCTTTTTATATTCTGATGATGTACAAAGATTTTAAGATGGGCAATTCCACGATTCAATTGAGCTATGGACGGTTTCTTACTTCGCGATTGCAACTTGGGATTGCACCCCAAATCACAATGTCCATCTTTTCCGATCAGGTTGATACGCACATCAGCGCCTCCGCTTTTGTGAACTACAATTTTTCAAGTGCCTCGCGGTTGATCCCATACGCTTCGGCCCAATGGTATCAAAGCGATTTTTCGCCAGAATATGGGGATTTCATCGATTATTCCTATATCAATCTTGGTGTTGGCCTGAGAAATTTTTTCAATCAGTATGCGGCGCTCAACACTTCGATCACATACGGTTTCTCCCTGAATTCGGATAGCAATGGTGGGTTACTGACCATTATGAGCGGGCTTTCATTTATTTTTTAGCCAGAGATCACGTCTGAAATTGACTAATCAAGATCCATATCCGAACAAAATCGGAGAATCCATGTCAGATCGATGATTTTGCGATGCTCCTGAAGTTCTTGCCAAATGAAAAAGGATCCGTCCCAATGAAGACTAAAGCTTTATTGATCATCTGCTGGTTAATCGTGCAATTCGGTGGTGCTTTCGGGCAATTTTCTCTTTATTTGGAACAGAATATCCCTTTGAGAACCGAGCGAGTGAGTTCCTTGAAGATCAACGTCGAGGGGCGCTTTCTAGCCATCGGGGCAGAATCGGGAAATGTCTATTTGTTCGACCTCCAGGCGAAGAAAATGATCCGGCGGCTCAAAGAGCATTCGGGCTCGGTGAATAGCCTGGTGTTCGACTCGAAAAGCCAGTATCTCATATCAGGATCGGATGACAAAAAAATCATCATTTGGGATCTTTATTCTGGTCAGGTAATCAAATCAATTGGCGATTTCGAAGCTGCGGTTCACCATATGGACCTTTCTCCGGATGACAGATTGCTGGCGGCTGGTGGAAAGCGCGATGAAATTGGGCTCTGGGATTTCCCGACCGGCGCGATGCGAGGGCTACTGAAAGCGCATCAAAAAGCGGTAATCGCTGTGTCGTTCAATTTAAGCGGAGATCAACTACTTTCCATCGGAAAGGATAAATTGATGGCTATTTGGGATGTTGCTAAGCAGCGACTCGTCCGAAAAAACGAGATCGAATCGAAAACGATGAACAACTCGGGGATCGAAGTCCTTTCTGCCGGGTTCAGTCCAGACAAATATTTTGTCGGCGTTGGTATGCAGGAACATGTGCTTGCGAAGGGCGGCCGGCAGATGGTTTTCAAATACAATCTTGGATTTTATGATTGGAAGACAGGGAGCGAAATTGAGCTGATTCAAGGGAATAAATGTGACATTCATTTTTTTGCCATTTCTCCAGATAAAAATTATGCCATTACTGATAACTCGACGCTCCGACAAAACCGGTTTTCGATCTGGAACATCAAAAGCGGTGTGATTGATTACAACCAGCCGATCGACGGAAAAATTACGGCCATTGAGATGGCACAGAACGGCAAATGGCTGGCTGTAGCTTATAATATGAATGCCTCTGGCGGTGCAATCAATCTGTGGCAGATTTCTGGCATGGATGGTTATCAGCGGTTCACCACCGGCGGGCCGGTCAGATCTGAAGGTAGCTCTGGTTTTGGGGCTGCGATGAAAATCACCACGCCGCAACAGCCGCTCATCCAGTTTGGGGAGCGAAAGAAAATCGCTGTGATGTATTTCGACAGTCCCGGCCTTGATGAAGACATCGCTAGAACCACCAGTTATTTGCTGGAAGGCAAATTGGGGAATAGCCCATTTGTCGATCTGATCGAACGCAATCAAATTAATTCGGTATTATCCGAGCTCAACTATCAGATGACTGGGTTGACGACTTCGGCTGCGGTTCAAGTGGGTCAGCACCTCAATGCCCAATATATCCTAATCGGCAGCATCAACAAGCTGGGCAATCTGTTGATCATTACCGTTAAGCTGGTGAACGTGGAGACTGCCCAGATCGAAGGGACCCGAGAAGTGCAATGTCAAAACGCCACCATCGAAAACATATCTGACATGGTTTCGTTGCTTGCGCCAACCATCGTGCAGTTTTAGACATTTTGGATGGAGATCGCTGCAAATATCCCATTGAAATCTGGAAAAACTTTGTTTCAACGGTGATTCATTAATTAATTTTTATCGCAAAATTGCCAGACCTGGTAAATGGCATGCCAGCACCTTTAGGCATCTCTTGGGATTAATTCCTGAAAACTGCTTTTCAAGAGATTCCTGCATTCACAGGGATGGCCTCATCGCCTCAGATTTCGATTTTTACAACAAGTGCCAATTACAGATTCCAACAATATGAGTGATTTATTTTTCTTGATGCCTTCACTTTTGGACAGGGATCTGGTTAGTCGAAGCTGCATGAATCTCGCTATTCTTATTCCCGTGCGATGTAGCTTGTTGTTGCCTCGCGTTCCCTCCGAGTAAGAACAGCATCGCAATTTTAAAAATTGTGATTGGAGTTCGCTCAATGTCAGAAAGACCAAAAAGTGGTTTTTATCTCATGCACGGTTAAAGTGCTTGCTTATAAATGCATAATTTGTTATCTTAGCCTAATTTTTTAGGTTTCACCCCAATATTAAATTTCCCAGTTGAGGGTTACCTATGGGAGGTAAGGACTTCCAAGCCGAGATCGAATGAGTTAATGGGTGAGCAAGAAATCAGATTGAGACGGAGCTGCTTGTGCAAATTGGATTTTCTTTTTTTTGGCAGAAGATTCTGGGATTGGATGAACCCAATCATCCCGAGATCTGGCAGAAGGCAATGCCAGATATAGATCAAACCTTGTCTGATCTCAAATCGATGGGGATTGAGAGCATCGAACTGAAGCTTACTAGAGGGATGGAGCAGCCGCTTTTATTTCAGGCTATCGCTAAACTGATCGGATTAGGGTTCCGAGTGACATTCCATGTCCCCACTCGATTCCAATTCCCTGAACCAATGGATTATCAGTTAGCGATCATCTCGACAATTACCAACTACATGGTGCAGCAGTTCTGCACAATGCCGTTATGGGTGATTCATCCCCTCAACTCCAAAACGGCACCACGCCAAGCCATTTTTGATGGCACGCTCAACTATCTGGATCAAATTCTAGCATTACCGGCAGCCAGATCGGCCGCTTTTGCGCTGGAAAATCTGCGCAATCGAACCGATGGAGGAAAGATTCACGTTGGGGATAGCTTCACAGAGATTTTGGCCTTGTTTGACAAATGCGATCATCAGCTTGGCATCTGTTGGGATTTTGGTCATTCTATCGCCATGCATCAAAGGGGACTTGAAAGCCAGTTTCCTCCAATAGAATTTTTAAAAAAGGTTATTCATTGCCATGTGCACGATTGTCTCAACCAACAGACACATCTGCCGCTTGGTATGGGAGATGTGCCGATCGAAAGGAATATTGCACTCCTTATGGAACATAATTTTCAAGGGATTTTTAACTTGGAACTGTCTCCCCACAAAATTGATGAACCAGAGAATTTCCTTCATCATTTGGACCAGAGCGTGCGCCGAATTCGCCAGTTGATTCGATAATAACAATTTTTGCAATAGAGTCAGGATGAAAGGTTGGGCATGGTCACTGATTGATCTCGGATGTGTGAGAGGAATATGAGCGTATGAAAGGGCTAAAGAACAAACTGAAAATTGTGTTGGGATTATTGATTAGTCTCGTGTTTTTATTTTTGGCATTTCGGCAATTGGATTTCCAGCAGATGAAACGCGCTTTTCTCCTGGCAAATTACTGGCTGCTGCTACCATCGCTGGTGATACTGTTCCTCAGCCACTGGTTGCGCGCCGTTCGCTGGCGGATTCTGTTGCGACCAATACAAAACATCTCTGTTAGCCCTCTATTTTCCGCCTTGCTCATCGGATATGCGGCCAATGATGTGCTTCCTGCTCATCTTGGCGAACTGGTTCGAGCCTATTTGGTCGGACGCAAAAGAAAATTGCCCGTTTCTTCAGCGCTGGCGACCATTGTGGTCGAGCGGATTATCGATGTGCTAACCCTGGTTTTTCTCATGGCCCTCACGCTGGTTATTTATCCATTTCCCAATTGGGTGAAAAAGAGCGGCTATATCATGTTCGCATTTGCGATCGCGCTAACGGTATTCCTGGTGATGATGAAAGTTTACACTCCTGCGACGATGAGATTTATTCACCGCGTGCTTAATCCATTCCCCCAAAAGTTTACCGAAAAAATTGAGCAACTGAGCCGCTCGTTCCTGGATGGCTTGCAACCGATGATAAGAAAATCGGATTATGTGCTGATTTTCGTTCTATCGCTTCTTATTTGGTCCTGCTATTGGGGCGTGCTTTATTTAAATTTCTATACGTTCAATTTGATAGCGGATTATGGTTTAACGCCGCTCGCTGGATTGGTGCTGTTGGTGATCACCACGATCAGCGTGGTCGTCCCCTCTTCGCCAGGGTATGTCGGCACCTACCACTGGCTGTGCCAGGTGTCATTGGAGTTATTTCATGTGCCTCGCGCTATTGGTTTGAGTTATGCCATCGTCGTCCATGCTATCAATTTTTTCCCGGTGTTTTTGGTGGGGCTGTTGCTGGCTTGGAAAGAGGGGATAAGGTTATCCCAAAAGAGTATCGAACCGCTATAATTTAATTTGGTGAACAGCCCAATAATAAAATGCTATGATCATCTCTATCATCGCTGCTATGTCGCTTAATCGCGTAATTGGCTACCAGGGGAGGATTCCCTGGCACATCCCCGACGAACAGCAACGTTTCAAACAGATCACCTGGGGACATACCATCATCATGGGCCGAAAGACCTACGAATCCATCGGCAAACCACTGCCAGGACGCACCAATATCGTCATCACTCGGCAGCAAAACTATTCCGCCCCGGGCTGTGTTGTCGTCAATAGTTTGGAAGCCGCGTTAAAAAACTGTCCCCCCAATGAAACCGAGGCCTTCATCATCGGCGGCGAGCAGATTTTTCAATTGGCCTTGCCGCTGGCCCAGCGAATTTATTTGACCACAATCCTCCAAGAATTCCAGGGCGATCCGTTTTTCCCTGAATTTTCCCTATCCGATTTTAAAGTGACCACAACCGAGTTAATCCATGGACCGATACCATATTCTTTTGCGATTTATGATCGGATCAATGGAGTTAAGCCGTAAGGATTTTAATCCATCAAATCCGCTGGATTGTGACACTCCATCAGATTGCGCCCAAAGGATAGATGAAGCCACGGATGATTTTTAAAATATTTTTTTCTCTATGAAAGCGTTAAGATTTTTAATCCTTAAAATCCGTTTGGTCGTTTTCTACCCTGGCGGATTAAATAATCATCATATTTGTTCTTGATTTTGTCAGGTTTGTTTGATATATTTTATTATATAGTTTTAAGAAGCAAGTCTATTCATCGGAAAGGCATACGCGATGATGAATACATATACAGTTGGACCCAAGTCCATACCAAAAATTGCGATTAGCGAGAAGAAATTGACAGTTCTGCTGGCGCAGGATAATGGTAATTATTGCGCCTTCTGTCCAGAATTAGACCTGGTCACGGAAATGGAATCCGAAGAAGCGACCTTGAATGATATATTAGAAGCAATGCAGGATTATGCTCAAGAGTATTTAGCGGAGCTATCCCTTTATCTGAATAGTCCCAATCGTGCCCACCATTATCCTTATATTCGTGCGATCGCTGCCTGTAAAAACAAATGGGAATTAAAAAGCATCATCGAGATCCGCTATGGCTATTTATACATTTGATCAATTCAGAAAAGTGCTTAAGAAATTGGAGTTTGAAAAAGTCCGTTCTCAAAAACATGAGACCTGGAGAAAAATCCTGCCGAATGGTGCCATCCTGCGCGTCCGAATTTCCCACCAACATAAAAAAGACATTCCAAAGTGGCTTTTCTTTGAGATGCTGCGCCAGGCAGGAATTGATGAAGATCAATTCAATGAATATTTAAAAAAATAAAAAGTATATTTGATACAACCGTTACCCGCCAGTCGGCGAATGACAATCACATTTTTCACGCTTCATATAAAATAATGAATTTTAATTGCCCCTTAAAACAGTTGGATTGCTGCTAATCAAGAAGTGTTGAATTTGACAATTTGAGTAACGAGCTTTCTTTGTTATTTGGAATTTGATTTTTGAGAATTATTTAGATGACGTTCATTTGATCATTCAACGAAGGAAGATCTCATGACCCATCCCCGAATTCACCTCATCTGCAACGCCCACCTCGATCCCGTCTGGCAATGGCGCTGGGAAGAGGGCTGTGCGGAGACGATTTCGACTTTCAGAGCCGCCGTGGAATTGCTGCACGAATATCCCGATTTTATTTTCAATCACAACGAAGCGGTTCTTTATCAATGGATTTTGAAATATGATCCTGACCTATTTGCTGAGATCCAAAAGCTGGTCAAAGTTGGACGCTGGTGCATCAGCGGCGGCTGGTATTTGCAGCCCGATGTCAATCTGCCTGGCACCGAATCGATTATTCGGCATATCGCCGAAGGCCGAAGGTTTTTCAAAGAACATTTCGGCGTGCAGCCGATTGTGGCTTATAATTTCGATTCGTTCGGGCATAGTGGGGGTCTGCCGCAGCTTTTGAAACAAGCAGGCTATAAAATGTATATTCATCTCAGGCCTCAAAGCTCGGAGCTGGAATTGCCATCGGATTTGTATCGCTGGCGCGGCGTCGATGGTTCGGAGATTCTCGGCTATCGCATCGCAGTGGGGCTTTATCATACCGAATATGATAATCTTGAACAACGCCTCATCGAAGGAGTGGAGTTGGCGCTGAAACTCAACCGCGATGTGCCCGTTTTCTGGGGCATCGGAGATCACGGCGGCGGCGCCACGCGAGCGGATCTGGAAAAAATCAAACAATTTCAGGCCAGTGAAAAGCGGGTCGAGGTCATCCACAGCACACCCGAGCGATTTTACGAGGCAGTCAGAGATCCGGCTCAAAACGCACCCTTGGTGGAGGGTGATCTGCAGCGAATTTTCACAGGCTGCTACACCTCTCTATCTCGGATCAAACGAGGGGCACAGAAAAGTTTGCATCGACTGGTTCAAGCCGAAACGCTTCGGGCAGCGACCTGGTGGCTTTATGGACAGGAATATCCTCAATCAGAATTGATGGCAGCCTGGCAGGATCATCTGTTTAATGACTTCCACGACATTCTGCCTGGCTCCTGCACTGAGCCAGCCGAACGGGATGCGCTGGATTGGTACGGCCGAGTTGCAGAAACAGCCCGCCGTTTACGATTGGGAGCAGCAATCACTTTTAACAATGGGTCACCGAAGTCAACCGTGTTGAGCACCCCTTCACTCAACCATCAAACTTGCTCAACCAACTTAACTCAATCAACTCACTTAACCACTCAACCGATTATTCCCCTCACAATCATGAACACCAATCCAGGCCTCACCCATGTTCCCATCGAGGTGGAATGCATGCTCTCCCATCGGCCGAAATGGAGTGGTGTATGGCATCTCAAGCTGTTCAATTTGAATGAGACCGAGCTGCCTTGCCAGGAAGAGCAGCCCGAGGCGCTGCTACCATTCAACGGTTGGCGACGCAAAGTGAGTTTTATGGCCGATTTGCCTGGCGTGGGGGCGACCCATTTTTACCTGCTGCCCGTGGAGGGCGAGCCACCCACCAGCAGCGCAATCCCAATGCTGAAGTTCCAAATTGATGCAACCTCGGGTTTGATTAAAGAATTAAATGGCTCTGATAGCAAAAATTGTTTGGCAGGCCCTCTCATGCAACCATTGGTGGTCGAAGATACAGGTGATTCCTGGGGCACAGATTGTTGGGCGTACCGCCATGTGATCGGCCGATTCGAGCTTGAGCCAGGTAGCTTTCGGATCGTTGAAACAGGACCGATCCGCACGATCTATCAATCGGTGCTCACATTCAACCATAGCCGCGTCGTCATGAACACCATCGCTTATGCAGATTTCCCGGTTATCGAGTATCGATTACGGATTCATTGGAACGAGGAACGCCGGCGGTTGAAATTATCAATTCCGACGGTATTCAAATCGGATAAACTGATTGGCGAGGTGCCTGGCGGCATCATTTCCCGTCCGGCGGATGGCGAGGAGCACGTCCATGGCCGCTGGTTGATGATCGAAAGTGGTCAGGACACAGCATTGGGAGTGGTGAATAGCGGCCAGCATGGGCTGGATTTCAAAGATGGCGAGCTACGACTGTCGGTGTTGCGTAGCGCTGCCTATTGCCATGAGCGAGGATTCCATTTGGACCCTTATCCCGCGCGTAAATTTATGGATCAGGGAGTGCATGAGGTGCGGTTGTTAGTGACAGTGGGTTCGCCGGAAGCGGTTCGGCGGTCGCTGCCAGGCCTGGCCGCTTGGCTCAATGGTCCCCCGTTCGCCTTGGCGCATCTGCCGATTTGTCCGCTTTTGCCAGATCATGAAGTAGCTTCTGGCGTTACAGCGCAAACACTGTTGTCCCTTTCACCCGATCATGTCTCTCTATTGGCTTGTAAAAAGAGCTGGGATGGCAACGCGTTGATCCTCCGCTTACAAGAGAGCGCTGGAATCGCTTCGCACACAACGATAAAGTTAACTCAGCCAGAAGTGCAAATCAATTTGGCTTTTCGTCCGCTCGAAATTAAAACGGTGCGCGTCGAGGCTTCGGGCCGATGGGCTGAAGTCGATTTAATCGATGAAATCTAAGCATAATGTTGTTAATTGAGATTTATTCTTTGAAAAGGGGACAATCGGGAGCTACTGAATATCTTAGATTCTCTTGCGATTGTGCCCCTCAAAGGTCATAATCAAGATCATTTCCCAATTTGATTCCGCAAACCGCTGTGTAGCGACTTCAAATGGCACACCTTTACCTCTGCATGATCTCATCATCTTTTCCAATCTTTTTCAATATTACAAAATTAATTTTAAGGACAATCTTTCCGCCTTGCTGAACATTTTTTGATGCTGCACTCCACGCGCACTGCCCTGTTAGATTTTTCCGACTACTTGAGCTCAAAAAATGTTAAAACCATTAAAGCTGCTATTGAAAGGGATGCGAGTTTATCATGAATGCCCGAATGAATTCGGGCATTCATGACAAATTAACAGGAATTACTGACCGGTTCAACGGTCTCTGAGAACAAAATTTTATAAAGAGACGCTAATAGCCAGTTGACAGGTAGAAATCTTTAAATGAAATCACTCCAAAGTAACCAGATTCCTCACTTCGTTCGGACTGACGCTTTTGCTTCTTTAATTGTTTTCGTTCAGGCATTAATTAGCCACTAAATATCTTGATCGACCCAAGAGCAAAAATTGTTTTCAGGAACGGAATATCGGGGCAATCGTTAAATTGATTCGTTGTGAAGATAGAGATTAGGATAAAAGGATGGATGATGGACATGAAGATAAAATTTTATTTGATGATTGGAGTTTTGATCATCATATTGTTCGGTTCATGCATGACCTTGATAACTGCGAGGCCGAAAAAAGTTCACTTTGCCCAACGATTACAAGTTTTCCCAATTTCCCAATTGCCATTGAAGGACAGCGCTGTCATTTATTGGGACAATCACTTGATCCCTTTTATCGATGCCAGAAACGATGCGGATTGCGCGTTTTTGTTGGGCATGGTGCATGCGCATCTGCGGCTGGCGCAAATGACGCTTTTGCGCCGTGTCGTGGAAGGTCGATTGGCTGAAAGCGCTGGACCCCTGGCGACTGATATCGATCATGCGATTCGGATTATTAACCTGGGGGGTAACGCTGACAGCATTATCCAAGTTCTACCCGAGGAAACCAGAGATTGGTTACAGAATTATGTGAATGGGATTAATTTTTATCAAGAGCAGATGGGGGATAGGCCTTCGGAACTTGCATTGCTGGGCATCGATATCGAGCCATGGGCGCTCGTGGATGTGATTAAGCTGGGCCGCCTGGCGTCAGCGGATGTGAACTGGTTCAACTGGTTCCAATGGCTCAAATTTCGCGAAAAGCCATATTGGCCAGAAATCTGGCAACGATTCTTAGATCAGGGCTTTCAATCCACGCCCAGCTTTCGGCCTGAGCTCAGTTTTATCCCATCAGCGATTAAATCAGGAAGCAATGCCATGGTGATCTCCGCAGAGCGATCTGCGGATGGCCATGCAATCTTGGCGACCGATCCGCATCTGGGATTGCAATTGCCGAATTTTTGGCTGATTGCCGGCTATCGTTGCCCGTCATTCCATGTCATCGGCTTTATGCTTCCTGGGATACCTATGGTTCTGGTCGGTCGCAATCCAAATATCGCCTGGGGCGGTACCAATATGCGCAGTGCCAGCAGCGATCTTTATGAATTGTCAGATGAGATGATTTCCCAACTCAAGATCCGCACCGAGAAGATCAAGGTCCGATGGTGGCGCGACAAAGAGGTATTCGTTCGCACCTCATCTTTGGGTCCTGTCATATCCGATGCTCCTTTCTTTAAAAATATCGAAAAGCCATTTGCGATGAGATGGGTGGGACATCAGGCCACTGATGAATATACGGCTTTTTACCGCCTAAATCGGGCGACTAATTGGACTGAATTTCGGCAGGCGTTCGAAAGCTACGGCGTGTCAGGACAAAATTTTTTATACGCGGATGTCCAGGGTCATATTGGCATGGTTCCAGCGGTAAAGATCCCCAGGCGCCAGCAATTGCAACCTGATGACTTTCTTTTGAACCCAAAAAATCCGCGACATCAATGGAATGGGCTACTGGGCACGTTGGAGCTACCATTCGCATACGATCCTCCCCAGGGTTTCCTCGTCTCGGCTAATAATCGACCCTTTGTTCATGATCCCGCATTGGGTTATTTCTTTTCAGCGAACGATCGGGTGGAGCGGCTCAGCGAGCTGCTGCGACAGTGCTCCAAAGTTGATCTCGATGCGATTAAGCAGATTCAGCAAGATGTCTATGTGCCTTCTGCGATCAGATTGCGCGATCTGCTAATCGAAAAAATGGATCGCCTCGAACTGATTGAGGCGAACAATAAGGAATTTGTCGATCAGCTTCGTCAGTGGGATGGGTACTATCATCGGGATTCCAAAGGTCCAGTGGTTTTTCAGATGCTGCTTTATCACTTGATTCGAATCTATTACGGGCAAAAATACGATGCAGATTTTGCGGAAGCTTTACTCGGTTCCGAACATGCTAATAGCTTTTTGCTCCATGATCTGAAGATGGAGAACGACGCATTGTTGAAAAACACATTATCGCAGGCGCTCGAGAAGGCGAACCCCGACGCAGGAAGATTTGATAATTGGGGCGAAATGCATCGGTTGGAGGTGAGCCATATTTTGGGGCGCATTCCACTGATCGGAGCTCGATTCCGTTACGGCAATTATCCAACGGATGGGAGCTACAATTCGGCGATGAAAACGGCGCACGCGATCACCAATCAGCGCCACGATACTTTTTACGGCGCCAATTCTCGTTTCATTGCCATGATGCGGGATTTAGATGAAAACTATTTTGTGCTATTGGGCGGTCAGGATGGTTGGTTGGGGAGCGACCAGTTTGCCGACCAGGTGCCATTATGGTTGAAGAACGATTATATTCAAATACCGTTCCGAATCGAGACTGTCCAAAAGGTATTTCCATATCATCTTCAGCTCACACCAGGGAAAGCAGGCAATTTTGAGCCTTCGATCCGATAATAGTTTTTTGAAAATTTTTGAACCCAATTTCGGGAAGATGTCAATGATGATTTGTTCTCCCAACAAATTGAAATTCAACCGAAATGGTCGATGAAGATGCCCCGGCATGTGCAGCCACCGTGTTTGGAATAATCGGGTTGCAAATTTGATATCCGAAAAAATTTTGTAATAAGATTTCTATGAATATTATTTTTGCGGGAGCATATTCAGTCTGATTTATTAAATGATACTATCTGGCATGCGGACGATGTTTTTCCAGAGCAATTGCACGAATGGGTAACAAATGACATCGCTTAAAGGGACTCTTGGGAGAATAGTTCTGCCGCGTTTCAGGGTTAGCGGCCGTGTATCAATTTCAATGGTCAGCTTGGAGCCCTCCAAACGAACTCGGGATTGAATGGGCAGTGCGGGGTTGGATTCACCTGGCAGCACAAGCACCAATGCCAACGCGGATAAAGAGCTGCTCAACTGGTCATCTCTGCTGATCGCTTGCGTGCGAAAGCGATTGCGGCTCACCAGCAGACAAGGGATACTCTGACTGGCCAAGACCCAAGCGCATGCTAATCGTATCTTCTGCTCTTCCGAAAGCTCCGAGAATGAGCTGACGGATTGATATGCTTGTATCAGCGGCTGTCGCAATGATTCAGGCAGGTTAATTCGGATGGTATGGGTTTGCGGCTGTTGAGCGCTGAGCATCGAGAACAAGACATGGCATAGCGGCCCGGTGATTGAATCAGATGGGTCAAGCTGCACATTGGCTGGAGCTGTGTGTCCGAATAGCTCTAATAGTTTTTCAAATGGGGCAGCCACTGATCGAATGATGCTGGACACAGCAGAGTCGATTAATGGATCGATGTAAGTTGACAGCTCCTCGAGGGTATTGAGCAATCGCCCTTTTTTTGCTTCCAGCTTTTCTCGGAGCTGTGCTGGCATGGTGGGAAGCTCCCAGTCCATCGTCTGAGGTCGCTCGGGCCTCGTATCCCGGGTCCAATAGACCAGCCGTGCTTGACCTGTTTCATCGATTTGGATCGCCCAGATCACCCCCTCCATCCAGCCAGCAGTACCAGAGTTAAAGTATCGGCTTTTGATCAATGACAGATCTGGTTTGATGATCCCTCGGGTTTGTTGAGCGATTTCATCTTCCAGCTTATTGAGCCAGGGTCGGAGCATGGGGATCAACTTTTTCAAATTATAGAATGGTTGACTTTTGGGCGAATGGGTATGGCCCAGGCAGATGAGATTGTTGCGTTGAGCTTCATTGCCATCGACCGTCTTTCGAATGGCGATAGTGGCACCTGTCAACGCTGCCAGCGTTTCCAGAAAAAAGACATCATCATCAGTACAACGCTCATGATCTTCAAGATGCTGGATTCGATGAGCCAGTTTTCGAGCTGGCAAATGGGCAGGGAAACTGCTGAACACCAACGCATGCGACAGCAATTCCGAAAAATCGATGACCGGAGTTCCAGCATAGGCGATCCCACCGGCGTCGATAAATGGGTCATCCAGAAAATCCAGTGGGGTAGCAATGGCGCTGACGATGAGCTTGCCGATGATGTGATTTTCGTCGCAGTTCCAAAAGTCCCATTGATGACCATGCGCCACGAGCATCGGAGCTTTTGATCTATATGGTTCCGCGTCTAAACCGAAATTGAGGATGGACTCGTCCATCGTCTTGATGCCTTCAATGATCGCAAAGTCGTAGACTTGAAACGGCTCAGATCCTGGAATCGCCTCGAAGTAATCTTTAAGCACCGCAAACACCTCGGGATTGCGGATCGCGGCGTCGTGATTGCCATA
The DNA here is from genome assembly GCA_034506395.1 of candidate division KSB1 bacterium. NCBI lineage: Bacteria > Pseudomonadati > Candidatus Zhuqueibacterota bacterium. The sequence continues at coordinate 30,909 of JAPDPQ010000023.1, forward strand.
GAGTCGGAAATAACGCCCCAAACGGTGCAATTTTGCCAGCCGCTGATAAACAGGCTGATGCGTGTCTAAAATTTCCTCGAGCTTTTGTTTAGGTCCGCGGCTGAAATCTCGATAATACCATAGCTCATCGCAATCGCCCACCTCAAGGACTGTATACCCGTTCTCCAAAGCAAAATCCAGCAGTTCACAATAGAGCTGTTGATTGCAAGAAAAATGATCGAAGGAGCCAAACTCCAACGGTTCGCGCTGGTCTGAGCGGGCATCGCGATGGATATCGCTGAAGATCAGATATTTTGGTCCATCTGGCCCTGGCGGTGGAAGCCGTTTCACGCTGAAATTAGGATCAGCTTCAATTTCATTAAATAGCAAACGCCACCAGGGCAGCGGATTCGTGATGGCGCAATAGAGCATGGCAGCGATGATCAAAAAAATCCCAATCGGTGCGAAGCGGGCCATTTTCATCAATTCCCATTCTACGGCTTCGTCGGCTTGTGCCTGTCGAATCAACTCCATAAAGACCCGAAGCACGGAAGTTGCATCTAACCTGCCAGGAGTTTGAAAGCTGGCTTCTTTTATGGTTTGTAAGATAGAGGTGAATAGATTTCCAGCGGATTGTGCAGAGCGATCCGAACAAGAGACCTGATCGTCCAGGGCAGCTTTTTGAATCAAATACTCCAGACCGAGGCCGCTTAACAACTGACCGAACGATAATTGAAACTCTGGTCGGGCCAGAACTTTGTGTAATATCGGATTGTTTGCAGATTTGGGGAGGAGGTTCAACTCGTTCAGTTCCCAGCGCTGATGCAGCGAGGGCTCGGTGCTGAGCAGAAGGTCGCTCAGGGCATCAGCCAATCGTTCCGGTCCGCACCATTTCAGGGCTGCTGTGAGTATTGGCCCCCAGAGTTTGGTCAAGCTTTCTCGGATGGCTCCCGACCCGCCCAGGCAACGTCGAGCTATCTCGCGAATCAAGCTATTCAGGTCAACCTTGCCTTTTAACCAAACCTCCAATAAGGTTTGAAACGCGTTTGGGCTGAGCTCTTCGGCTAATTCAGTCACCAGTTTGACCACGTGATTCCAATCTAATGTCGCACTCTCCTCAAGTACCTTCCAGACAGCAGGATAGATGTGACTTGCTTGAGCCTGGGATTTTATTAATGCAACCTTGAGCTGAGTGAGAATTAGATCAGGATCTTGCGATTGCCTCAGGGAATCGAACAACTGGTCCAGGCTAGTCTTCATGGCAGCAATGAACGGAGGCCGCTCGCCACTGGTTTTGAATTTGGTATACGCATCTATCAGATCGTTGAGTAAAGAATCGAAAAAGCTCATGAAATGATTTGAACCTTTCGGATGATGCTAAGCCACATTTTGATGATTTATCTATCTCTGGACCAATGTATTTAGCTCCATGGCCCAAGAAAAAGCCGCTGCCTTGCGAGATCAATCATTTCTGAGGTCGGGCTAATTGATCATCATCTGCCAAGAAAACGTGGATGAATACTTCATTACTTCAGGTATCCAAATGCCATTTCTTTGCACCACCTCAATATGGATCCACACGCTCCCCGGTCGCCCTCAATTGAATCTTGATTGGCAGTAGGCGCGGTCCAAACTTAGGTCTGCCTTTGACGACCTGCTCCCATAAATCTTGGGGGATTACCACTTGCCAATCGGGACATGTATAATTGTTCCAATCGCTCCCAAAGTATTTTTCTGTATAAAAATCCACTACACTTTGGAACAACCCTTCTGGCACTATGGAGCGGTCGTTCGGATCGATGGCGTCATATTCCTCAAAAAAATCTTTCATGTATTGTTCAATATCCATGGTGGTGCTTTGGTGGACGGTATAGAATAGATTTTGAACCAATAACCATAACACTTCCAGCTTCTTCTGAAGCCAGGTTTGCTTGCCAAAGATTCGGAGAGACGAACGGACCAACTTAGGATACAGTGTCATGAAATAATCGATCAACTTGGCATTGTCTTTCAGATTTCTGATCTGCTTTCCCAATTGAATGCCCAATTTGTCTGAGGCACGATCCTCGATGGTATCGGCGCTGGTGGCATATCCCCACAGCAAATTGGTCAAAAGCCTGAGGTAATTCCGCTCTCGCATGGTCACTAACCACCGTTTAGTTCGCAGCTTCCGCTGCGCGATTTCAGTTGCCTCGGCGCGGCGATCGGCTTGTTCTGTATCATAAAGATAACTGACGATCGAGCAATTAAAAAAATGCCCCAAATCGATGAAACCGCCATTGCTCGTGAACACAAACCGATTGAAAAAACCAGTTTCTGCTTCAGGTTCGCCGATGGCAGGACAAAACGTCCAGGCCAGCGCCACCAGATTGATCAGGTTATCCACTAAAGGGACAATAGCGTTGAGATTCCGCTGATAAAATTTCCGAGCGATTCGCCAGCCAAAGGGCCGTTGCTGCTCCAACTGTTCAATCTTCTTTCTCAATTTCAACTCAAGAAAGGGCAACACGATAAAACGATAATGCGCTTTGATTTTGTCACTATCCTGTTCCAAATTCAACCAGAAAAAAACATTGAACAAGTTGCCGAGCGAAGTGATCAACGACTCATAGGAAATTGAGACCTCATCCAGATGGAGCTTTTCCAGTCGGGTTCGAATCGCTTCTGGAACCAGCGGACCGATTAACGTTTTAAAAACGAACAATCGATCGGAACGAAAGTGTCGAATACTTTCTAAGGCCTGATGCATGGCGTCCAGAGCAGCCTGGGGGCCAATGATGTATTCAATTTTTTCTGGAAACCTGGGGCGAATATCGAGTTGGGTTGAGGAGGTTCCAGCGCGCATTTTGGAGGACATCGTAACGCTCCTTTTTTTTGATGTGAATCATCGAGTCTTATAATTTATCTCGTCGCCAATCCTTGCTGTGCGCCCCATAAAAATGCAGATGAAGAAGATATGGATCTAAACTTACGCGATCAAACCAGACCCGATCAATTTGGTAAGCTAAAATCAAAATGCGAAGAAGCGATGAATTTCGAAAGCCAGCTATGGGATTTTTTCCATTCAGCCATGAAATTGGTATTGAGCGAAAGCGGCTCCCAGATACTAAAGGTGCAAGCGAGTCGATCGATTATCGGCGAGATGTCCGAATATTTCTGCTCCTGATTTCGGATTCGCTCATTGATGTTCCGTTCTATCATCATTTCGGAAGATGATCGCGCTAAAAATGTAGCAATTGCTTTCATAAAAATCAAGCAAAATTTAGGCTATGATGATTTTTGCGCTTGACATTGAAAAAGAAATCATATAAATTGCCTTAGAATTCAGAATGATAAAAGGAGCTGTCCGTAATTGGTTCTGGGAATTTATAGGCACAAATTTTGGAGGGATGAATTAAATGAGTAAGCGGGCATTGTGTTTGGGGATCAATGACTATCCCTACAAAGACATGGATTTAAAAGGGTGTGTGAACGATGCCTTGGCCTGGGCTGAGCTGCTGAGTGATCATTTTGACTTTCCTCGTACTGATGTAAAAGTCCTTCTCAATGCAGAAGCGACCAAAAAAAGGGTTATGGCGGCGTTGAAAGACCTATTGGCCAAGGCCCAGGCGGGTGATGTGCTGGTGTTTGCCAATTCTTCTCATGGAACGTATTTACCAGACAAAGATGGGGATGAGGATCGGTATGATGAGGCGATCTGTCCTTTTGATGTCGAAGATCAAGTGATTGTGGATGATGAGTTGCGAGAGTTATTTGCCGATCTACCCCGTGGCGCAAAATTGACTGTGATTTCGGATTCCTGCTTTTCGGGCACGGTCACGCGCATTCTCGTTCCGCGAGAGCGACGATGTCGCTTTCTCAACCCATCGCTGCGAGGGGTTCCAGAACTAAAAGACTCGATCCGTGCCAAGCCAAACCGGTATCAAAAATATCCCGAATCGATGATGAAAGAACTTTTGATCAGCGCTTGCTCTGATATCGAGTATTCGTATGAGGCGAACATCGGTAACTGCCATCATGGAGCAATGACTTATTTCGCTCTGGAGGCGATTCGGAATGCCAATTATCACCTCACCTATCTTGAGCTGATCAAATATGTTCAAAAAAAGATGGTGGAATTCGGCTTTCCACAACATCCTCAATTAGAAGGCAAAGCTGAAAAGAAAAATCAGTTGATGTTTGTGTGATTGGTTTCTAATATGAAAATCGGGTCCAGCAAAAATGGGGTCATTCCGAGCGCAACAAGGGATCTTGTTAGAAATTGCAATTTGGATTGAGGAAGTGCCTGCATGCTTAGGCATGAGATTTTACCAGTTGATAAAGATTTAAAATAAGAATTGATTAAAGTCGGACTGAAACAGCTTGTTTTGTACCCGATTTCATCTGAAAAAGACAGATGGAATTGTTGGATGAACTATTCGTATTTCGATGGATCATCGATTCCTCTCCGTTCCAACAGCGTTCCTTCCATGAGGTAGAGGTTTACCAGCGCATTGAGATAAGCCACCATGGCACGGGCTTCGTTGAGCTGACTGGCGATGAGATCGCGCTGGGCCTGCAGCACCAGAAAATTGGTCGATTTTCCCACCCGAAATTTCTCCAGTTCAGCATCGAGCTTTTTAGTCTGAAGCTCGCGGGCGACTCGAGTGGCTGAAATTTGTTCGCGCGAGCGAAGCACCTCGATATAGGCCGACCGAACGTCCCATTGAACCAATTGTTCCATATTATGCAAGGCCAATTCCTGTTGCTCCTGACTGTACTTGGCTCGTGCGTATTGAGCAATTGCCTTGCGATCGGTTAACGGGAAACTGAATGACAAACCCCCGTTGATCTCATAGAAAGGACTTTGGACATCGGGGATGGCTTCGCGAAAAGTTTTGGAATAGGTAGTTCGGCCCAGCGTAATGAAAAAATCCAACCGTGGCAATAAACCATTTCGGGTCCGGGCAATTTCAACGTCACCTTTTTTAAGCGAGAGGCGAGCCTGTTTCAAATCCGGGCGATATTTCATGGCCAATTGTTCGTGGATTTCCAGTGCATCGAGCGTATCGGTTGGAACAAAGGGTCGATCGAGCGGCCAGGGCACGGTGTTCCATGAAGGGGTCTGGGATGGATTGAGAAGATAAAGCAAGCGCAGCCGAGCTTGCTCGTAACGGCTCTGGGCATCGATCAGCGCTTCCTTGCGAGTAGCTACTTCGGCGTGAACCGCCGCCAGTTCCAGCTCCGGCAGCTTGCCAACAGCCACCCGTTCCTGAGATTCTTTTAGCTGTTTGTTGGCCAGTTCCAACGATCGCTGCTGAATGTTGATCTCCTCTCGGGTAAGATAAAGGTCCCAATAAGCTTTCTCAACGCTGGCAATTACTTCCTCTGCCACACGACGCAGCTCTGCTCGCGAGATCTCATAATCGAGCCGGGCACGCCGGAGGCTGGCCAAATTAGCCCCAAGGCCAAAACCTTGTAACAGCGATTGCGTAATGGTGATCCCAACGTTGCCTGAGTATTGATCCGTATAAATGTTGGACAGTGATGTGCTCATCGATGCATTAGCCGAAACGGACGTCCCAAATGGCAGGTTCTGAGAGAGCCCAGCGTCGTACTGCGAGCGATCCGTAACCAACTCGAACGGTTCTGGTCGCGATCCGAGAAATCGTTGTTGTTTGGTCTTGGTCTTATTGATGGAAGCTGAGATGGTCGGGTCGTAAATCGCACCTTGCTCCTTCACCACCGTCTGGCTGATTTTCGGGGTCAGCCGCTGAATGGAGAGGCTTGGATTGTGCTCCAAGGCGGTTAAGATTGCTTCCCTGAGATCAATTTTCAGGGTATCGGCCGATTTCAATTGCTGAAAAGGGTTTTGATCCCCAGAATCATCCGCAAGTGCCAACTCGAATATGAGCGACGCTGAGAACATGATCAGCATAATTGTATTCAATGCTCGTTTTTTCATTGTTCTTTCCAATCAAAGGTTCTTATGAGAAAATCAACGTTTGTGGCAATGTGCTCTTAAAGACAAGCTGATTTCGCATGTGCAGCGCCATCAGATCATCGCTTCCATCTGTATGATGCTGATTCTATGAGAGCAACGCTGTACCATGAAAATGATGTGCCAAGAATTTTAGATTATATTTCACTGACCAAATTTTCAGTTTTTCGGAATTCAGAATGAGATCGGATTCGCGGTTTCGTCCAGCAGTTGCTCATGCGCTCTTATTTTTCTTGGTAAAGATTTTCTGCTCAAATATGGAATAGACCACTGGGATAAGCACCAGAGTGATAAGGGTTGAGCTGAGCAAACCGCCGATCACAACGCGCGCCAGCGGAGCCTGAGTCTCCCCGCCTTCACCGAGACCGAACGATAACGGCAGCAATCCCAAAACGGTCGTCAGCGTGGTCATCAGAATGGGGCGGAGACGCCGCGAACCTGATAAGGTAATCGCTTCCATCAGTGCCAAGCCCTCGTTGCGCCGCAACTGGTTGGTATAGTCCACTAACAAAATTGCATTATTAACGACAATGCCGGCTAACATGATACATCCGATAAAAGCCTGCATGCTAAAAATGGTGCCAGTTAGGATCATGGTGAGAGCGATTCCAATCACTGCCATAGGAATCGAGAAGAGCACCACAAATGGATCGCGCCAGGATTCGAATTGGCCAGCCATGACGAGATAGACGAGCAAGATGGCCAACGCGAAACCGAACATCAGTTCTCGAAAGGCCTTCTGTTGTTCCTCGTAATCGCCGCCGAAGGTGATGGCGAAATCTTTGGGCACTGGGATTGCACGGAGCTCCTTTCGAATATCTGCGATGACTGAACCCATGTCCCGGCCAGTGAAATTGGCATTGATGGTGATAATGCGTTCTTGATCTTTGCGTTCGATACGCACTGGACCTTCTTGGGGCACAGCCTCAACCACATTGCGCAAAATGATGGGTTCGCCGCGGCTATTGACCACGGTGAGATCCAACAAATCAGCAAGATTTTTTCGATCCTCTTCGCTTAATCGAACCAAAATGCGATATTCCTTTCCAGCATCACGGAAATAGGAGGCCGCTGTGCCACCGATCGCAGTTTGCAGCGTATTGCCGATGCGCACCACCGAAAGCCCGAGATCGGCCGCTTTTTGTCGATCAATACGAATCACTTGCTCTGGGCTGCCTTCCTCGCGGCTGATTTTGGTATCGGTAATCCCAGGGACTCGTTTTACGACTTGTTCTACCCGTTGCGCCAGTTCATGGGCGGTCTTAAGGTCATATCCTCGAATTTCGACACTGACATTATCTCCAGCCGAACTCCCCATTCTCAAAATAAATAATCCCTGACCAGCACGAGTTCGAACCGTAACGCCAGGCAATCCGACCAGCTTTTTGCGCAGATCATTGGCGATCTGCTCGCTGCTACGCTTGCGATCTTTTTGAGCAACCAATGCAACTCGCACTTCGGCCGTATGCGCACCAGATGAGCCCCAACCACCACCGCCGACCCGCGTTACCATCGATGTCATCTCAGGCACTTCTTGCTGAACGATCCGCTCTACCGTCCGTGCGGCTTGATCGATCACATCCAGTCGGGTGCCCACCGCCATCTCAAGATTGACTCTCACCTCGCCCTCGTCCGCCGCTGGCATCAACTCCACACCAATGAAACGGATCAAGAAAACTGAGATGATAAATAATCCCAAGGTGCTGAAAATAACCACGCGGCGATGACCCAAAGCCCATTTTAAAATTTGACTGTATCGTTGTTCGACGCGTCGAAACGTTTCCTCGCTTACCGCATAAATTTTGTGTAGCCAGTTTTCACCAGAATGGTGTTCAGCGGGCTGATAGCGAAGAAACCTTGACGCCAGCATGGGGACCAAGGTCAACGCGACGACTAATGAACAGAGTAACGAAAACGCAACGACAAATGCCATCTGCTGGAACATGATCCCGGACATCCCGCGGAGAAAAACTACTGGGAAGAAGACCACGATAGTTGTCAGCGTGCTGGCAATGATCGCCGAGCTCACCTCCGAGGTGCCGATCAATGCACTGGGAATTGGGCCGGCCCCCTGTTCCCGATGGCGATAAATATTTTCTAAGACCACAATGGCACAATCCACCAACATCCCAATGCCCAGCGCCAGCCCTCCAAACGTGATGATGTTGAGGGTGAAACCGCCAAAATACATCAGCCCAAATGTGGCAATGATCGAGATCGGAATTGCTGTGGCGATGATGCCAGTGCTGGAGATATTGCGCAGAAACAAAAATAGGATGATCACGGCCAAGATACCACCGATCAATGTCGACTGGCCAACGTTGCTGATGGATCGCTTGATATATATCGATGTATCCATCAATGGGATCAATTTAATTTGTGGAATATCTTGATTGATTCTGGCTAGTTCTGCCTTGACCGCTTCGGCCACGGTCACTGTATTGGCCCCAGACTGCTTATTGACCGAGATGCGCAGTCCGTTTTTGCCATCGATGCGGACATAATCGCGAACTTCCTGCCATGAATCGGATACATCGGCTACATCACGGATCAGGATCGGAGTGCCCTGTTTTACAGCAACCACGGTCTTTTCAATTTCATCTAGGGTCCGATAATCCCCTTGAGTGCGGACCAGCACCTCCAAATTGCCTCGTTGATAGAGTCCAGCAGGTATATTGCGATTCTCGTTGCGCAGGGCATTGATAATTGCTTCGGTCGAGAGTCCCAATGCTTTCAACTGAGCGGCCTTGAGATCGACGTGAATTTCCCGCATCAAACCGCCCCGGATATCAATAGCTGCCACGCCAGGAACTCGCTCCAGCCGATATTTTACTTGATCTTCAACCAGTTGGCGAAGATCCAGTGGATTCATATTGCTGGAGATTCCGATCATCATAATCGGGAACGCGGAGAGATCGAATTTTCTGATCATGGGCCGGGTGATATCCTCGGGCAATCGTCCCATCACCCGATCGATGCGATCACGAACGTCATTAGCGGCAACATCCAAATCGGTCCCCCAAGCGAATGACACTCGCACCGAGCTGGTTCCTTCGCTCGAACTGGAGGTGATTTCCTCCACTCCCTGCACTGCAGCAAGTGCTTCCTCGATTGGACGCGTCACCAGCTCTTCCATCTCCTGAGGACCTACGTTACTATAATTGGTTATCACTGAAATGGTTGGATATGTCACCTCTGGCATCAGATCAATCGAAAGACGCCAGAATGAAACAATCCCCAACGTAATGATGACCAAAAAAATGACAGTCGTTAATATCGGACGTTTCACGGATCCTTGTGCAAAATTCATACGGTATTTTCCTCTGCTAACATTTATTCATGATCATGCCAGGCAATTTCAATCATAAGAAGCGATCGATGAGCTAACATTATAAGCTTAAATTTGCATCCAGCAAATCAGATCGATTTTTGATCCCCTAACCTCGATTTAGGGATCAGCTCCAGTTCTTCAAATTCTTCCTGTCGACAAAATCAAAACACTCAGATTGAATTGCCATGCTCGTTAGCGAGCTTGAAGGCATCTTTTCCTAATTGATGTTGGTATTGGTTATGAGGGATTCCTACATTCGTAGGAATGAAAATATCGAATCAGATTTCGATTCTTGAAACAAGAAATTATTATTCCTATTTCCCTGGATATCCCTGAGATTAAAAGTAGCCTTATTTGATAACATAGCTTTGGGCTCACTGACCAAGTCTTTCAAAATCGGGAATGAATGGGAGCTATTTTCGCGATCTCGGCTCTGGAGCGCGTTGATACTGTTTGGGCAAGATCACCGGGCTACCGTCTTCCAGTAGGTGTTGGCCCAAAGTCACGACTAAACCGCGAATCTGAGGGGCAATGATCTCGACTTTATCGGGCGTGACAATTCCGACTTGCACTGGAACTTGTTTTGCTATTGCGGCGCTATCTGGAATGACAAACACCACATTGGTGCCAGCCCGATTGACCAGAGCCTGACTTGGGATCCACTGGGCGCTGTCTTTTGCGGCCAGCACCACGCGCACCTTGGTGAACATCCCAGGTTTGAGCAAAAGGGAATCATTCACAACCTCGACTTCCATTTTGGCGACGCGAGAGGCCTCTTGAAGCATAGGAGCGACTCGCAAGACCTTCCCAGTAAAGATCTTATGGGGGTAAGCATCGACTTGTATTTCAGAAGGTTGACCGATTTTCACTCGCCCATAAATCCGTTCGATGACCGTCGTCTGCACGATCACCGTGTCAATCCCAATGATGGAAACGACTGGTGCATTGGGCGCCAGCAAACTGCCCACATCCACATAGCGCTCACCAATGAATCCCGGCTCGGTGGCAACCAGCGAAGTGTAACCCAAGCGGATAAGCGCGGATTTCAAAGCCGCTTCCCGTTGTTCCACTTGAGCTGTGGCCAGTTCCAGTCGCGATTTCTGGGCCGTGAAATTGGTCTGAGCCATGTCCAACTCGGCGGATGAGGCAATCCCTTTCTCCTGCAACGACTGCACCCGCTCCAGATCTTGCTTGGCCAGCGCAAACTGGCTGGTGGCCTCGCGCAACGATGCCTGGGCAATCTTCAAATTCGCCTCGGCTTCGCGGACTGCCTGCTGATACTCCGAATCATCGATTCGTGCTACCACCTCTCCTCGCTTCACCCAATCCCCAATGCGCTTCCGAATTTGAACGACCCGTCCCGAGACCTTCGGTGCAAGAATATATTGGTAGATCGGCGTGACCGTCCCAACAAAGGTCTCCATTTCTTCAATGTGCCCATAGCGAACACTATCCACATCGACCGCCACCGGTGGTCGAGCGAAACGACTCGATCCTTTGTTGGAATCTTTGGTCATCAGCAGAATAATGCGCCAAAATAAAAATGCTAAAAACAACGCCCCAATCACCATCCATACTCGTTTCTTTTTCATCGATCTTTTCCTTCACATCGTTCGTCCCAGCGACAAGATATCGCCTGAATTGAAAAAAGCCTAATTATGGTTTCGCTAAATTCGCGCAATCAGCTTTTATTGAGAGTGCTCCGCTGACTTGCCTCGATTTAAACACTTGAAACGAACAAAACTTTCGAATATGTGCAAATATCTTTAGATGCAATGTCATTCGGATCGAATTGAAGTTGCTTTGGGATGAATTGCTGAAGCGATATTGGGGATAATCCCCAGTTTCTCATAAATGGGCCTCACCATCATTCGAAGCGCTGGGAGTCGAATGGAGAAAACTATTGCACCGATTATGCAGCACAGCCCTCCGATGATCAACGCATTCGGCGCGCTGAATTTAGCTGCTAACGCCCCAGCGAGCAAACTTCCGAACGGCGCCATGCCAATAAGGGCCATGGTATAAAAGCTCATCACACGACCCCGCTTCTCTTCATCGACGATGGTCTGAAGGATGGTATTGCTTGCAGCCATTTGGACCATCATCGCAAAGCCGACCATGGTTATCAACATGATGGAAAGCCAAATTTCTCGGGACAAAGCGGTCAAAATCAATCCAATACCCATCATGCCGGCTGCGCCACCGATCCATTTTCCCAGTCCAAGTACGTTCTGCCGAAACGCCAGCGAAAGCGCACCTATCAGTGCTCCAATTCCTGCTGCAGTCATCAAATTGCCGAAGAGGAGCGGCCCTCCTTGCAGAATGTCCCTGGCAAAAACCGGCATCAATACGACATAAGACATCCCCATCAAGCTGACCAGGCTTAATAGCAGCAGAATGGCGCGGATCGGTGCAAAGCCAGAAACATAACGAAAGCCCTCGGCAAGATCGTGAAAAAGCCGACTGCTGCGATTAGGGATTGGCGATGCCTGGAGCTGCATCATCAAAAGCGCTGCGATAACTGCTATATAGCTGATCCCATTGATCAGAAAACAAATCCCTTCGCCGACCCAGGTGATCAATATTCCCGCAAGGGAAGGCCCGATCATCCTTGCCCCATTGACCATCGACGAATTCAGGGCAATCGCATTGCTCAAGTCCTCCTTGCGGTCGATCATTTGAATCATGAACGACTGCCGAACCGTCAAATCAAGTGTGTTGATGAAACCCAGAAGTATGCTCAGCACCATGATATGCCAGATGGCAATCTGATCGATCAAAATCAATATCGCCAGGGACAAAGCCTGTGCCATGGCAGCTACCTGGGTGTACAATAATAGGCGATGGCGATCGAGACGATCGACCAAGACTCCAGCAATGGGGGCGAACAGAAAAGCTGGCAATTGACCCGCAAATCCTACCAGTCCGAGCAAGAATGCGGAATCCGTTAAGCGATACACCAACCAGCCTAATGCAACTCTTTGCATCCAGGTACCAATTAACGAGATGCTCTGTCCGATAAAAAATAGTCGGAAATTCCGAGAGTTCAATGCGCGAAGCGCAGATTTGAACGTGATGCGTTTCTGTTCAGATTTCGAGTTCACTTTTTCATGCGACTTGAGTTGATAGCAAAGTTTATAACGTAAAGATCAAATTAAGCAAGCGATGGATCGATCAACTGCGAATGGCGAAAACAGCTTACCAGGTGATCGTTCACCAATCCGATCGCTTGCATGTGAGCATAAATGATGGTGGATCCGACAAATGAAAAGCCTCGCTGCTTGAGGTCTTTGCTGATCCGATCCGACAAATCGGTCCGTGTTGGAATTTCGGACAAAGCCTTCCAATAATTCACGACGGGCTTACGATCGACAAAACTCCAGATGTAAGCATCAAAGCTGCCAAACTCCCGTTGGACCTCTAAAAAGCGCTGGGCATTGTTGATGGCCGATTCGATCTTTTTGCGGTTACGAATGATGCCAGGATTTGCCAACAGCGCTGAAATTCTGGTTTCATCGAATTGCGCCACTTTGGATGGATCGAAATAGTCAAATGCCTTCCGATAATTTTCCCGACGTTTCAAAATCGTCAGCCAGCTTAATCCTGCCTGGGCTCCCTCCAGCACCAGAAATTCAAAGTGTTTCCGATCATCATGTACCGGGACGCCCCATTCTTCGTCATGATATTTGATGTACAATTCATCTTTGCCCGGCCAGGGACAACGTTCCATTTTGTTCCCTCATGATTTTTGCAGTGAAATGAAGCATTTTTTGATCAGCAATCACAGATCGTTCCGTCCACACATCCTATCGCTTTAGATATCTAAACGAATCTGGTTCGTTTCTTCAAAATTCGTGCATAGAACCTGTTTATCGAATCGACAGAATCTCTGAAAAGATCTCTCTGGTACGGGTGAGCGCCATAAAATGTCCAGCTCCCTCGATAAAGTGCGCTTGGGCATGTGGCAAATGTTCGAGATTGAATCGAGCAAGCGGCAAGGGGACGATCGTATCGGCTGTGCCATGCCAGATCTGCACCGGGAATTGAATTTCTTCTAGATCAAATCCCCATGGTTTGCAGAGGATGCTCATATCGCTGACCACACCCCGACTTCCTTGCCGAAATGCTTGGCCGACATCGTTTTTGAACATTTCGGCGATCGCTGGCTGGGTGAGCAATATTTTATCTGCTGATGGTAAGTCTGCCACCAAATATTCGAAGGCCCGATCGAATCGCGATCGAAAAATCCAAAATAGCAGGCCAGCCAATTTATTCAGCATAACGGGATGGCGATGAGCAAGGCGAAACAATCGTTTCATCCGCGGATTGAGTTGCGCGAACAGCTCAGAGCGATCCAATGGTGACAGGCTGCTGACGATCGCCACGTTCCGAATTCGATCTGGAAGGCGAAAGGCACAAGCCAGCGCATACGGTCCGCCGCTTGAAATACCAATGCAATCGAATCGTTCGATTCCAAGTCCATCGCAGAAGGCGCGCACATCCTCGGGCCAATCCAATAAGCTCCGATCTTTTTGATAGCTCGATAGCCCGGTCCCGGGCCGATCAATCGCATAGACACAGATAGATAGTTCGATCAGAAGCGAAAGATCGGGGTTGCGCTGCAATCGAGATCCGGGGATGCCATGAAAGAAAAGCACAGGCTGTCCGATTGGATCGCCGTATACAGCGTAGCCGAGCCGCTTCCTATCTTGTAATTCGAAAATTTCATTGTCACGCAGGACGAGATCAGTCATAGAGTTCTTTCCCTGATTAAGAATTGAATACGAGGAAAATTTCATCCCCGAGTTGATATTCCAGAGACATCCTTTTGGCAATTTTGTCTGCGAAATTCGCTAATTCATATTCCGACGAGGCAATCCAAATTTCAAGTTACAGCATTCGCTATGTGACTATTACCGATTTGAAAGGTTTTCGAGTCTGACACATAGCGGGCAGTTTTGAGGGATAATATTAACATTTACCCCAGAGACAGCATCCAATAGAATAGGAGGTCGGATGCGTTTGAGATTATCTATATTCCGATATCGAGAAAAATTTGACCATGAATTGAGCAAATAGTTCCAGCGGTATTAGAAATAATTTTTCTGTTTGAGGCAAATTCATTGGAATACCGTCTCTCAAAAAATAGGCATTGAGCTGTCATTTATTCATTTGGTATCGATTAAATTTCAACGAAGTAGACTACTTTACCAGGTGAGCGACCGGTCAGTTTTTTTCAGTTTTCAGACAGAGTTATTTGAGGGGCATTTTTCGATCGGTGGGTGTTTGCCATACAGCCTAAAAAATCACGCCGTCATCTTTGCGCATGAACAGCACTGGGATGCCCCAGTCGATGCGGCCGCTTTCCAGATTGACAAACAGCCTTCTTCGTGCCTCGTCTACCGCGCGATCCACCTGATGTGTTTCAGCCAGGGTGGTGTAGAAATGCTTGGCGAACATCAGCGCGCTGGCATCAGGGATATTGAATTGCATGGCGACGACAGCCGGGATACCGATTTTCACCAGGCCGTGGGCAACGCCGAAAGAGATATCAGAATTCGCAATAGTGGCCGTTTGGCAGGCATTCAGCACCACAAGTCGTACCTGAGCCCCATCCATCAGCGTGCTGAGACGTTCGATATTGAGCAATTCTGGTTTTCCATCTTCTGTTTCAAATACGAGACATCCGCCTCCCAATGCTTCACAATAACCACCATGTCCGATAAAATGAACGATATCCACGCGATGTGTCAATTCACGCTCTAAACCAGCCAAAGTGGCTGGTTTCAAAAAGCGAATCCGGAGCAAATCCTGTTTGACCAGCTGTTTCAGTGCTTGCTTGATTAAATTTTTCTCTTGCTCAGCGGCGATAGCAGGATATTGCGGGTCGGACGGATTGGCGATGATGACCAGCATCCGCAAAGGAGGACTGGTAGTCACTTGCGCTAAAGGATTTTGCACGGCCAAGAAGCGGGTGATCAGCACATTGCGCTGCAGCGCTAAGAATTCGTGGGATTGCTCGCGATCATAGAGAAATTCCCACGGATAGCATGCCAGATCAGGGGCATCGATGCGGAGCTTGATGCGCAATGCAGTTTTTTGGCTGAAAGCAATGCCCAGGCTTTTCTCGAACTGATCGCGCAGTCTGGGCTGGAATAGCGAATTGAACAAATGTCCACCAAATTCTTTGAGCTGCTTCATATCGAGCTTGAATTGCTGAGCCATTTGTTCGCGGATTTTGTTGATGGTCGATGGCTTCATGGTAAGTTTCATCTCCGCAGAATCTTCGCCAGCGGGGCTTGCGATCAGCGTGAGCGGATAGCTATCGCTTTTCGCGGTTCGGGGATTAATGGCAATATAGAAATCCAGTGGCAGTACTGGTCGTTGGATGGCCTTGCGATGCCAGCGATCATGGTATTTTCGAGTGACCTGATGAGAAAAAATCAAGATCAAAAACGGGACGATTATATAGAATTTCATCCCGAAGCGAAAGCCAAGTTTCGCAATCAGCAGCATCATGCCTAAGGCAATGAAGTAAAAATACCATTTGTTCGCCCATGAGAATTTTTCTCTGAAGAACAGCATGGCAATGATACTCAGAGTCAGTAATAAAAACGCCATGGACAGGCTTTCTAAAATAGCTTCGCGAATGAATTGGTGGTTTAATATCTGGCTGATCAGGCTTGCATAAACGTAAAGATTTGGGTAAAAGCTGAAATGAGGGCCTGGTTGTTGCTCTTTTGGCTCTGTCGCGTTGCCGATTAACACCAATTTGTCTCTAAATAAGGGATCAGCTCGGTCGATATATTGCAGCGCTTGGCTGAATGAGATGCGCTTTGGGGCTAACTCCTCTGGCGGAATAAAGTTGATCAGAGTTTGACAGCGGTTATTGATGGGAATCGCCCAGCGATATCCGTTTTTTTGTAAGACAATCTGATCGTCCATTAAAATAACCCCAGTTTCGAAGGGGATATCTAGATAGGTCATGACCGCAACAAGCGGCAAGGATGGGTAAAGCGTCTCATTATAACAGAGGATCATTGGGAAGTATTGATCATCGCGGTAGGCGATATCGGTGCTCGTCGTCACAGCACCGAGCAGCCGAGTGGCATCGAGGAGTCGCTGCATCGGTAACAGGGCGCCGTAGACGATTTGGATGAAATGGTCTGCCGGCAGGGAATGATTGATGTGCAATTGAAATCGATCTGGAATACTGGCGTGTTTTTCAGCATTCATAAATGCGATGGCATGGATCACCTTGTCGGCCGCAGCTTGAGTGGCAGCAATCAATGCTGCATCCTGAGCCGAATCTCGTTCGGTAATGAATAATGCATCCAATGCGATCACTTTGGCATCAAGCCGATGCAAACCAGCAATCAATCGGGCGTATTCGGCTCGTTCGTATGCTTGCTCGCCTTCGTCAATTATCAGCAGATGTTCATGTGGTCTTGCTGTCGGAACAAAAAGCTGAAAATAGCAATAGGTCTCCACTGTCTCATAAAGTCCATGAACCCAGGGGATTTCGAACAGCAACCCGAGCAGGATGCTGCCGATGATGAACGCCAGCCAGCCAACCAAAAAGGTTTTCAGCTTTATTCCAAGGATTAACTTTGGTTTCATGAGATGCTCAGCTTCGAATAATCAAATCAGGTGGAGTCCTTCCGCCCGTTGGCCCTGTGCATCCGCGGAAACGCCCGAATGGAGATCAGTTGTCATTTTAATCCGTCAGTTGAACATGCGTATCTAACGAAGCGATTAAATGGCGAAATTAGGTCATTCTGAAGCGCGAAGCGCCGAAGGGTCCTTTGGATAAGCGCAAATCGCTTCGGTCGCGCATCATGATATTGCGCCTTTAGTTAACGGCCATGGCCAATGAGTGGATGGGCGAAATCTGGCTTACTTCATTTCGGCCCACCAGAGCAAATACCCGCGGTCTGGATCAGGGCCGCGCTTAACTGCTCGTTGCTCCAGACGAGCCCCTTTGAGTGGCTTATTGAATAAGTGCTGCGCTGCACTGGTTCGGATGAATTTTGCAATTGCCGACATTTTCTGTTTGAGTTCGGATTTAAAATCCGCCTTATCTGCCCATTCGATCGACTCTTTTGGGATGCCTATCAGATCCATTGCTGACTGGGCGTCGCTTTTTAATAGATTAAAAGCTTGCTGGAGCCATTGCTCTGATTGTTGTTGGAGCTTGAAACTATCCCCAGTTGCATCCGACTTCCAGAGCTGATATAAAATGGCCAAATTCAAGGCAGTCCCAGCACTATCGGGTTGAAGAGCGGCTGCTTTGCGATAATGCTGCTCAGCCGATGGATATCCTCCTAAGATCGCTTCAACATTGCCGAGATTATTAAGCGCTGCGAAATTCTGGTTGTCGCGATCGAGCATTTTTAAGAACTGCTGCTTGGCTTCAAACAAAGAATCTTGTTGTGCCAAAATGATCCCCAGCTTATTGCGCAATTTCAAGTTGCCGGGATTTTTTTTCAAGGCCTCCTGATAGCGGCCAACAACTGTGACCGTGCGCAAATTTTCAATGGCGCTGAAATCGTTACCCAGCAGATGTTGCAGCTCGCTGCGATCTGGGAGCGCTGGGACTAAAGATTGCAGGTCCTGAGGCAAAGCGCTCAGGTAGATGCCCTCCACATCGCTGACCATCACGATTTGAACTTCTCCCTCCTTCAAAGCTGTGCGATATTTCCGTCCCGCTTCCTGCCACGCATTCAGAAACGGCTGGCCGATCCATGTCACTTCCACGGGAATCCATAGGGAATTATTTCTGACCACGACGAGCGTATCGCCCACGGGCAAGACTCCCCAATTCCGAGCATGAATGCCCGAATCGAACATCAATGTAATATGGCCTGGCATACTGAGCAGAGCTGTTCGGATGCCGCAATGCTCCAACAATGAGGCGTAGAGCACAGTGAGATCGTCACAGTCGCCGCATCGCTGATCTAATGTCTCCGCAGGATATTTGATGTAATCCACCTGCTGGCGATCGGCACGAAGTGACGAGAACGGGTTATCGGGATCTTCCCGATATTTCATGCCGATAACTCCTAAGGCATCGAATAGGGTGGCGGCTGTGTAAATATTACCCAACTCGAGCTCCGAACGATAGGGCAATTCACTGGTGGCTGCCATGGAAAACAGCCTAACCATCCGATCCATCCGGGTAATGAAGGCCGCCGCTTTGCTAGGATCGTCCCAAGTGGTAGCGCCGCGACCGTAGAGCAGGAACTTTTTAGTGGCTTCAGCAAATCTGTTTTCATTTTTAAGGGTGTATTCTGCCCGAATTTTCAACTGGCGAAAAGCCGACTCACGTTGCTGCAGCACGGCCTCAGAAAGAACCACTTTAATATCGAAACGCTGTTTTTCAAATGGTCGAATAACCAGGCGTTCCTGAGTCGGTACATCGGACAAGCCAGGCACGGTGATGCTTACTGTCATTGGAAGCTCTTTGTCAAAATCATTGCGAATGGTGACGCTTCCAATTGGTTTGTTGGCATAGGTCTTATAAAATGAAGCATACATGTCGTCCAGCTCAATATCTGATAATTTGACTGGCGAGACCGTGGTGAACAGTCCCAGAGAAAAAACATGGGTCGGTGATAGGGTAGGGGGAATGATATAGGCGTAATCCAATTGAGTACCAAGATAGGGGAGTTTCAAACTGGTACCGAAGCTATAGGTGTTTGGTTCTTTCGTTTGCAAGTCTTTTTGGATTCCAGCTCGAACTGCCAGGTGTTCCGCTAACCAAGCCTCAACGCCGAGGTGAACCCGATCGTCAATATCCAGGGCGAGCAATGCCTCGTTCAATGAAAGCCATTTCATCCGAATTTGTTCTGGAGGAAAGAATGCTAATCCAAAGTGAAAATTCTGCGGAAAAATTTTTTCGGCCTTGCTGGATCCCGAATACCTCACTGATGTCCCATGCAAATCATATCCCATAATGCCAAAGTTAATCTGCCTCAGCCACTGGTTCGGCGCCAGTTGCAAGCAATACAAACCTCCCAAATCGAATCCAAAACCATTGGCTGTAGCGATCATATAATTATCAAGGCTGGAACTGATGTGCACATATTTCAAATTCATCCCAATGAACAAGTTTTTCATCACCTTGGTGCCCAATGAGAATGTAGCTTTGCTTTGAAGAAACTGTAATTCCGGATCATCATAGCCATAGTGAAAATAATTTAAGCCGAGGATCTGGCGATCGGTAATGGGGTACACGAAACTGAGATAAGCGTTCTTCAACCCCGAGATGTTATAAGGATTGGCAAACATGCTATTGATTTCCATGTGGCGCAGGGACGGCAGACCGGCTGGGTTCCAATACGCGGCATTTCCGTCATCGGCAATAGCGACAAAAGTCTCACCGAGGCCCAAGGGCCTTGCGCCGACAAACACCTGATTCCGCGCTTGAGCATTCAAATGGGTTGAACTAACTGAGAAGCTATAAAACGTCAGGAAAATGATGAAAATTTGCTTTTTCATTTTTGTCTCAAAATGATGAGAAGCTCGTGCCATACCGTATTAATATTTGTTCGAGATCACTACGGTTTTGGACTCTAATTTGCCCCGAGCTTGAACCGTAACGATATATAAGCCGCTGACACAAAATTCGCCCCATTGATCTTTGCCATCCCAATATACCACGTTGCTGCCATAGGCCATCCATTGGTTTTCTGTCAGGTAGCGGACGAGTCGTCCAGCGGCGTTATAAATTTTGATGGTCACAGGCGCTTGCTCGCCCAAGTCGAACGAGATGGCGGTTTGCGAGTCATACCCGCCCCCTTGGGGTGAAAAGATGCGCGGCTGACAATTGACATTGGCAATGGAAACCCGAACGCCCCGCGTTAAATCGCAATACAGCGCAAAAATGCCCAGCGTCGTGCTGGCAGTCGTAATCTTCTTTTCGTCACGCGAGATCGTCCCACCCAGTCGATGCCAGGATTTTGTCGCTGGGATGAAGCGATAGATACCGAGGGCATTGATCAGGCTATCGTTGATTGACAGATTTCGAAAGTTGATCGATAGGGTAATTGGTTTACTGAGTACGAGATCTGTTGGCGCTAATTTATAACAGCCAGCAATGAATTGAATCTGTGGGCTCTGAATTAGATCGGAGGAAGCCAGGGTCGTATCTTTGACATAAATCTGACGATCTCGCTCCAAAGCATTCGGAGGGACGTACAGCGTGATTAGTGCAGCGGCACTGCCCAGCCGGCCGCCATGTGGGGCATGGATGGCCTTGCACGCGCTGACGATTTCGACCGGCACAAATTCCTGGCTGACATGTTCCAATTTGTCGCGGCCCAAAAGATGGAGCCAGTAATTTCCATTGGCTAAGCCTTCAGTATGCCAGATCGCCAGTGTATCGTTTCGAATTTCGCGACTTTGTTCTTGCTTGTAACTGAATCGGTCGTCAAACCATTGTGGTGATTGTTGTATCACCGCATAACGGAGTTGAAAACTTTCGAGATCGCGGCCTGGAGAGTTATCGTATGCAGACCCAATGATGGCGACATCGCCAGCAATGACATCCTGGGAGCGAGGGGAAATAATCGTAATCGTGGGCGGCGTAATATCTACCTCAAAGTTCCTCGTCAGCGGTTTTTCAGCCACGTTACCCCAGGCATCCCGTGGCAACACACTGAAGCTATAACGACCATTCGTGGAAATGGTCGGCGTGACAATTGTTTGTTGCTGAAAATCTGATGAGTCGCCTGAGATCATGGCTCGAGTGGAATCAAACAAATACCAGGCAAATTTCACCCGGCCGAGTTCATTGCTGCGATCGATTCCGCTAAACATGAATAGCGGATTGGAAATGCCGATGAGTTCATCCTGTTGTGGCGCTACGATGAAAAACGCCTTGGGCGGCTTGCGATCTGGCCGGAGCCGGCTTAGGCCGGCTTCTTTTGTCCCAAACCAGAGATCACCGCTGAAAGATTCGACGATCGCAGTGATAAAATCTGATTGCAATCCGCAGGTTACCGAGAAATTGGCCCATTCCCCTCGATAAAAACGGCTGGCCCCTGAGCTCGTCCCGACCCAGATTGCGCCATCAGATGATTCGTACAGCGCATGGATCGATTCTGAAGCCAATTGCTCTCGGAAACTGGTCCAGACACCCTCTTGAAGTCGTTTCACACCTTTCTCATAAGTGCCAACCCATAGGGCGCCATCCGAAGCAACCAATAGCGTGCGAATATCATTGTCTGCCCAGCTCCCTGGGACCGAAACCTTGGTCATGATGCCGTCTCGATATCGGGTTAGACCGTTCGCAGTGCCAAACCATATTGCGCCATTTTGATCCTCCACAATAGCAGTGACGAAATCGCTCGATAGACCGTCGCTTGTGGTGAACCATTGCCATTTCCCTTGATAGTAATAGCTTGCACCTTTTGCGGTAGCGAACCACAGCTCACCGCGCGAGGTGGCAAGCGCGGCATTGACCTGATTGCTGCTCAAGCCGCTTTCTTTGGTAAAATTTTGCCAAACACCTTTCGCTAAACGGCTCACTCCGCTATCCGTGCAAATCCATACAGCCTGATCATAGGCTTCGATGATGGACCTCACTTTATTATTCACTAGGCCATTAGCTTTTGTAATTTTGGTCCATTTGTCTTGCGAAAATCGACTGATCCCCGCGGTCGTTCCTACCCAGATTGAACCATCTGATGTCTGCAAGAGTGCCGTGATCGAATTGCAGATCAATCCATTTTCAGATGTGAAACATTGGCAGAGAGCTGGCTGCAATCGGCTTACCCCACCAGAAATGCCTAAGCTCCCGATCGCGCTGAACCAGATGGCCTCATCGGCTGATTCGACAATAGCAGTAATGTGATTTGCCACCAAGCCATCACTCATCGTGTAGTTTTTCCAACTGCCATTTCGATAGCGACTTACACCATTCGAGGTACCAATCCACAACGATCGATCTGAGGCTTCAGCGATTGCGGTGACATTGTCGCTGACCAGACCGTTGGCTGTAGTGAACGTTGTCCAAGATCCATTTTCATAACGACTCACGCCAGATGAGGTACCGAACCACAACGCCCCATCCGAAGCCTGTAAGATGGCGGAGATCTGATTATCGGCCAAGCCCATGTCCGCAGTAAGCGTGGTCCATTGCCCGTTACGAAATTGGCTTACTCCCGCGCCATAGGTACCGAACCACATTGTCCCATCACTCGTCTCCGTGATAGCGAAGACACGATTCGACGCCAATCCATTGCTGGTGGTGAAACGCGACCACTGGCCTTGAAAGTAGCGGCTCACGCCTCCTCCATCGGTGCCGAACCATAAGGCGCCGTCGTGCGATGAGAAAATCGCCCGAATTGGATAATTTGGCAAACCGTTGTTTGGTGCAAAGTTTGTCCACTGGCCAAAATAAAAGCTGATGGCCCCCGCATCGCTCCCGAACCAGATTGCACCATCTCGGGCCTCACAAATGGCATGGATATTATCATTTATGAGTCCAGCGCGAAACTTGGTCCATTTTCCCTGATGAAAACTGCTAATGCCATAAGCTGTCCCAAACCACAGGGTCCCATCAGATGCCTCCAGCATTGCGTTCACAAAATCGGATGCGAGCCCATCCGAGGTACCGAAGCGGGTCCAGATGTCCTCAGATGGTTGTGCAAAGTTCAATTTGGATAAACAGAATAGCAGGAGGATCAATATAGGCGATTTTATTAGCTTGTAAGTCATACCGCGGTTCCCGCCAATCAGTAAGTTTATGGCTGAACATAACCAAATTTATTTTCGTTGTTCGACTCAGCCGCTGCCCCAAATGAAAAAACGCCGAAGCTCTGTTTCATCTTTCAAGCGGCAGTCCCCAGTGGGACGATAACTTAAAGGATGAGAATGAAATACCAGAAATTGCACGTTTCGTCTGAGGTAAAGACTTCGATATTTCTGTTTAATCGCGAAACCGGATGATTCTTAGTCTCTAACCCAATTGATGGAATTCCAATGTTCAATAATCAGCAGAAACAATTCCAGCATCTATTTTTTTATTCAACCAGAGTAGTTTCCAGGTGAGTTAATGCAGATGTTTGCGAGAATTAAATTAATCAATTTATATCAGAAAGTCAATGATTATTTCGCAGAAGGAAAAATTTTGCCGGCCAATGATCGAACCACCCAATGAAAAGATTGCTCTGCAACTACTGATTGGATGATATGCGCATGTCAGATCTGGGGGTCAGAATAAATGAAAAAAAGCTCCCATGAACCCAAAGTTCAATGAGTTCGCAGGAGCTTTCGATACCCAAGAAGATGTTGCCGAGTTCAAATATGCATCAATAAAATATGGCTTAACGAATTGAAAGATTCAAAATAAACCAGCCATATTTGGTCTGAATCAATTTTAAAAACCCTCGATTGATGCGTCAAGGCATGAAGCGATGTAAAATAGGGCGATTATTTATATTTCGTTACATCCTCGGTATTGCTGTCATGGTGAAAACCATCACAAACAGCGCAACGGTCTCAATAATTCCCACAACCATCAAATAATTGCCGAATCCTTTGCCCGTCTCTGCGAGCGCGTCAGCGCCCTTAGCAGCGGCCTTGCCCTGCATTATCGCTGAAATACCGATCGCAAGACCAGCGAATGCTCCGAGAATGATCTGGTGTAAATAGCTTTCTGGTGGTAGATTGGCGCCCCGAATGGCGTTGCGCAGGATCATCCCATAAATAGTCTGAGTAAGTGGCGCACCGGCAAAGGCAACGAGAATGAACGGCGCCGCTTTGTTCTGCATGAATGCCCTCTTCCAGGCACCGATGGCCGCCATCCCTGCGATTCCTGTTCCTAATCCAGATCCAATTGCCGATATCGCTAATGAAAGACTCATATCCCCAAATCCAGGTATCATGTTATTGCTCCTTTCCAATCCACGATTTATTTTTGTTTTTTGAGTTGAGTGATATTATATAAAGCGATGATATACCCGTTTCGATTTATAAATCAAACTAGTGAATTGTTTCCCGATTGCCGAAACGATCAAAAGCAAAACAAACCTAGTTTAGCAATAATTTCTCCTGCATCATTTGGCTATCTAAAATTTTCTGATTGTCAGAGCCTGAGACCAATTTTCACGTCCATAGGAACTTGATGCGGGACCATGGCCGACAGCCAGCGAGATTCAATTTTGCGTAGATTATGGTGAACCGCCATGTCATTCTTTAAACGGGCGATAGGGCTTCCCAGTCCATTGCACCCCGACATGCCCCGAAAATTCTAACATATTCAGTCGCACGCCATGCACGAGGATCGACATGCCGCAGAGGATCAGATTGATCGCGTGTCCAAGGAATAGAATGATCGCCGCGATGATGCCACTCAGGACCGAATTGATCCCTGAACCAATGGCCATTTCATTGAAACTGGTCGCGACAATCACCGTCGCTAGCCCGACGGCGAACAATCGGATGTACGAAACGATGTCAGAAAACGAACTGATGATGCTGAGCGGCAAGTTTCCCAGGGTGATCAATATCCCTTTGATGAAATTTTTCTGGAAATTGGCGAACAGCAATATGATTGAAGCGCCGGAAATCAATAATGGCAGCGTGGCCTTTGACAGTTCCCGTCCTAAAACGATGTTATTGGCGATGAAATAAACAGCCCATAACACCAGAACCCATCCGATGTCGGCCAAAGCTGTGATTGAATTGCTCTTCTTGGCCGCGCTGAGCAAATGACCGATACTCAAATGGATCGCACCGATAGTGAACGTCAACTGCATGATCAAACTGGTGGAATTGGGGTTGAAACTGTTGATCGGTTCGATCACAAAGATTTTCAAAAAGGGCAATTGAGCAATTTTTTCCGAGCCGAACCAGGTTCCAGTTACCGCCCCCCAAATGATCGTTACGAAGCTAACCAAATACATCAAATAAAAGAATTCCCGCGAAGTAGATTTGGTCTTGCGATCGAATAAGAACGTTGCAATCAGGAACATCAATCCGTAACCCGCATCACCGACAATGAGGGCATAAAATACACTGAAGAACGCCAAAAACACCAGGCTGACATCTTGTTCATGATACCCTGGCAGTGTCCCCATGAATTTGAACAGTGGCTCGATAATTCGGATCCATTTTGGGTTCCGGATAATTGTTGGCACTTCGGTCGGGTCATCTGGATCGGCGATGATATAGCCCCAGCCTTCTTTCTCGGCAGTTTTTTGGATATCCCCGACAACATCGACAGGGCAGAAGCCCTGCAAATAAGCGATTCCAGCGTCTTCACCCATGCCATGTTTGACGCGGTTCAGTTCCAGTCGCTTGGTGAGATCTTGTCGATACGCCTGCAGAGCGGCTCGTGCTCCAGACAGTTGCCGCAACTGATGCTCGATTTGGTCGATGTCTTCTTGGAGCGAGGCGATCTTCGCTTTCACCCGATCGGGCTCAGCCATCGGGATCGGCTCTTCTTTTAAATCCAATTTGTCATCTGGGCTCTGGCCGAATAACGCGAGATGGAGTTGTCCATCAACTTCTTCGATGTAAAGCAATTTGTCTGCTGGTAAACGTTTCAAAAAGCTCTTATCAGTAATATAGAGGCGGATGAAAATGCCTTTTTCTTTCAATTGCTGGACTGATTGATAAGAGATCATCCCCCAGCGATGGTACCAGGCGTTAATGTCATTTAGTTCCGACAGCTCGTGCTGCAAATTTTCTTTCTGCCGATACAACGAAAGCGCCCGCTCAACGATCTCAGAAGCCTGGTCCAAGGTCATAGGCTGATCTGTCGAACCGTTAGCAGGAATTATTTGCAGCGCCCGCTCCACATTGTCCAATTTATTTTCTAGCGATTGAATATCTTCTGAGATCGGGGGTTTGACGTCCTGAATATGCAGCACTCCCAGCTTGCGCAATCGAATCAATGTTTCATCGCGGTGTTGCTGACTGGTCAGAAGCGTCACTTTTTTCATCGGGACGATCATACGGCGCTCACCTCTCGCTTCTTTTTCTCGATTTTGGCTTTGGCAATTTTGCCACGAACCACTTCCGCGGTCATCTGATCTCCCAGGAAAATTTGGATCACCCGGATATTTTCTCTCGCTTCTGGTATCTTCACTTCTTCAAACAACTTGATCCGCTGTATGGTTATCCGCAATTCCTCCCGCAGAATTTCCTCTTGTCGCTGAGTGATTTTCAATTCTGCCTGTCGTCGGATTTGATCTTTGACCACCGCAATCGCACGATCGATCCATAGAGGGGTTGTATAAAGATCATACTCTTTGTCCAGAAAAACAACCTCAACGAATGTGGGAATGTCGATGCCAGCAATATTTTCGGTATCGGTGGTAACCTCCATTACCTGGAGAAACTCATGCAGATCGACGTCCTCAGCGAACACATCCACCCATTTGGTCACTTCCGCAGTGACGCGATCCAGCTCTTCGGTCAATTTTTCAAGCCGGTTTTGGATCTGCCGGATCTCGACCAGCAATTGCTGCTTCTTCAATTCCAAGGTTGGCAAATAGCGGGTGAATCGTTTGAGATTGTCCTTTTGTTTCTTGAGTTCGTTTTTCGTGTACTTGATTTTCGCCATAGTGATCTAATATTCAGACACCGAGCATTAAAATTGTGATTCGAGTGAATCGTACCATCCAAATGGTCTTATTTTCGGTTCGCCCAATTTTCTAAGTATCAATCAGTCCCAAGGCAATTTACTTTGCCCCATTCGGCCAAAACTCTCTGATCAATTCTGTCCGCATTCGGGTTTCTTCGGGCTTAAAACATTGGGCTAAGATCTGCCAACCGCGATCTAATGCCTCTTCGAGCGGTATATTCACAGACAGATCCATCATTTGTGAACGGAACAAGGCGCCATATTTAAGCAGCTTCTGATCCCAAGCACTCATGCGGAAACCCATGGAGCGTTTCTCTTCGGTTTCCACATATTGGGCATAAAGCTGGATCATGTTATCCATGATGGCCCGATGGTCCTTGCGGCTGTGCTTCTCGTCGTTGACATTTTGTTTCAGTCGGCTCAAGGAACCGAACGGATCGATGTAACCGTGGTGCAGGTAGAACTGACCTTCAGTGATGTAGCCGGTGTTATCGGGAATGGGATGGGTGACATCGTCGCCAGGCATCGTCGTCACGGCCAGGATCGTGATGGAACCTGCTTCCTCAAAATCCACGGCCTTCTCATATCGGGCGGCCAATTGACTGTAAAGATCCCCAGGGTAGCCACGATTAGATGGTACTTGTTCCATGGTAATAGCGATTTCTTTGAGTGCATCTGAGAAGTTGGTCATGTCGGTCAATAGCACCAGAACATCCTTGCCTTTTAGGGCGAATTTTTCAGCCACGGCTAAAGCCAGATCGGGCACCATCAGGCTTTCCACGATGGGATCGGAAGCTGTGTTGATGAAAAAGATGGAGCGCGACAACGCCCCGCCCTCTTCGAGCGTGATTTTGAATTTCATATATTCGTCGTATTTCAAACCGATGCCGCCGAGGATGATCATATCAACTTGAGCCTGAAGCGCCACTCTGGCCAGCAGTTCGTTATACGGCTCTCCAGAAATTGAGAAGATCGGCAATTTTTGAGAGACGACCAGCGAGTTGAATACATCGATCATCGGGATGTTGGTTCGGATCATGCGGTTCGGGATGATCCGTTTCGCTGGATTGACTGGTGGACCAGCCACCGGAATGAGGTTTTCGGTCAAAAGCGGACCTTTATCCCGTGGATTTCCTGCGCCATCGAAAATCCGTCCCAACATATCATCGGAAAATGTTACCATCATAGGATGGCCCAAAAAGCGCACCTCGTCATTCACTGAAATTCCCCGGCTACCAGCGAAAACCTGCAACGAAACCAAGTCCCCATCCAGCTTGATTACCTGGGCTAATGATTTTCCGCGTTGGGTGGTGATTTCCGCCAGCTCCTCATAAGCTACATCCGTCGCTCTCACTGTGATCACATTGCCGACGATATTCAGGATCTTATTATACACCTTTCTCATTTTCCGAGTACTCCTCAATTAATTTTTTGATCTCCTCTTCCTGGGTCTTGAACTCGGGGGCTTTCATATCTATATAGTTCCAGTCGATAAATAATTGACGCAATCGATAAAATAATGCTCGAGCGGTCTCCTTCGTTTCTAGCCGAAAATCGGTATCCAACACTCGTTTGACCAATTGGAAAACGTGCTTCTGACGCTCCCGGCTCGTGGCAGCATCCACTGGATCAAACGCATTTTGCTGCAAATAAACGCTATCCAAAAATTCAGACTTCAAATAGATCTCAAAATCCTCGATCGAGGTCCCTTCTTCCCCAACGACCATCATCATCTGGTTGACTTCATTGCCCTTTCTCAGAATGGCTCGAGCTTCTTCGACCATTTTTTTACTGATAAAACTTTGATATTTTGACCAGCTTTCTAATGGATGAATCGAGGGGAAACGCCGCGCGTTGGCACGATCGCGTGAGAGACCCAGAAACGCGCTGACCACTTTCAGGGTTGATTGGGTGACCGGCTCTTCGAAGTTGCCGCCTGCCGGGCTGACGGTCCCGCCGATCGTGAGGCTGCCAGTCTTGCCATTATAGAGCTGAACCAGACCAGCTCGCTCGTAGAACTCGGCGATGCGGGATTCGAGATAGGCAGGGAACGCCTCTTCACCAGGAATTTCCTCGAGCCGACCAGAAAGTTCGCGCATGGCCTGAGCCCAGCGCGAAGTGGAATCGGCCAACAGCAGAACATCCAAACCCATCTGTCGGTAATATTCAGCCAGCGTCACCGCAGTATAAACCGATGCCTCGCGCGCCGCTACCGGCATGGAACTGGTGTTGCAAATGATAATGGTCCGGTCCATCAAGGTCTTGCCAGTCCGCGGGTCTTGAAGCTTTGGAAATTCCCGCAATAGTTCGACCACTTCACCAGCACGCTCACCGCAGGCAGCCACAACGATAATATCAGCTTGGGCATGACGACTCAGGATGTGCTGTAACACTGTCTTACCTGCGCCAAACGGTCCTGGAATACAAAACGTGCCACCTTTAGCAACAGGGAAAAAGGTATCGATGATTCGCGCTTGGGTCACCAGCGGCTCGGTGGGCACCAATTTCTCTCGATAAGCCTGAATGGGAATTTTGACCGGCCAACTGAACGTCATGGTGATGTCGTGACTTCGGCCATGACTATCCTTTACGCGACAGACCGTATCTGTAATTTTGTACGGGCCTGCTGGTTTGATCTCCTCAACCAGAAACTCTCCCTGGAAATTGAAAGGAATCATGATCGCGTGCTGGAAAATCCCCTCTGGCACATGTCCCACCGCATATCCAGCGGCCACAGTATCACCAGGCTTCACCGCTGGCGTAAAGTCCCACAATTTTTCCTCATCCAGCGGCTTCAATTCCACACCCCGAGGGAGAAAAAATCCATACTGTTTGGCAATATCGGGTAGTGGATTCTGTAAACCATCGTAAATTTGCGTCAGCAATCCCGGCCCCAACTGCACAGAGAGCAGTTTGCCACTGAATTCCACGGTGTCGCCAATCAATAGCCCTTTGGTGCTCTCGAACACCTGCAAATAAGCTACACCATCGCCGATCCGGACGATCTCGCTTTTCAGCCGCTCTTTACCTTTGATGATATAAGCTACCTCGTTCTGCATGATGTTGCCAGTCACCGCCACTTTGACCATATTACCGCTGACGCCAATAATTTTACCTGTCGTTAAGCTCATATATTAACCTCGCACAGCTTCTGAAATTTTTCCAAGCCTCGTTCTTTATTAAAAGTGAAATAACGCCGCAAAATCTGCAGCTTCAAATAGTATATAATTAGAAAGCCGAGATCGAAGTGATGCTCTCGCTCTATTTCGTCGATAAATCGCCATCGCAGTTCCAGCAAGCGGATCTCTACTTCCAATGGGTTGCCTTCTTTGATCAACGCCACAGGAAAGCTAACTGGTTTATACTCCTGATCCCGTTTCTGCGCTTCGCGCCACAACGCAATATCGCTGCGCAACTTCTGTTCATACTGTCGGAACATGTCATATACTGGATTGAGCGGCTGGCTGGTATCCCAATCGTTTAAAGCTACACGAAGCAGCACTTGATAATCCCGCCGGTCCATCCAGTTCTCAGCTTCTTCCAGAAACTTTTCGATCGATATCCCGGGCTCCCTGCCAAAAAACAACGTTGGCAATTCGGCGACCAAAAAATAATACTTATCCATGCTATTGTTCCAGAATTGCTTTCAATTTGGGATTGATTAGTGATTTCAAAACCTCTGCGATGGATTCATCGGAAAAATCGTAATAGACCTGGTTATCCTTCAGTCCAATTCTGAAGCCATTGGACACATCGCTACTCACCCGGAGATAGATGGATTGTTTCAGTTCATCTTTGATCCCATCAAATAGCACTGCCTCGAGCTGAGATTTATCTTGTTCGCTGACCGCCACCTCGACTGTCCCATTTTTCGCCCAAGCTTCAATAAGTTTTAGGATCATGTCCCTCATGAAATGAGGCGTCAGTGCAGCGGCTACCTGTCGTTTGAACACCCGATCGAACAGCGCGTTGATCTTTTCTTTCAATAATAATTCAAAATTTCGCGCCGATTGTTTCAGATCGATCTCCGCTGTCTCTCGATACTGTTCCACTTGTTTTTTGCCGTCAGCCACAATTTTTTCAGCTTCCTTTTTTGCCTGTTCCACAATGGCCGCGGCCTTTTGCTTGGCTTCCTTGATGATCTCATCCGCTTGCTGCTGCGCTTGCTCGATCCCCTCTTTTCGGATTTTCTCGATGAGGCTGTCTAATTTGACATCCATCTATTTTCCTCCTCATTAATCTGTTGCAAAAGTCAAACTTATAAACATTGTCATCGCTGCGCAGGCAGGAATCTCCGCATTAGCCAAAATGCGGGTCGATTCAAATGGGAGAAGCTTGCTTACGAAGGGATGACATTTGAATTTGCTTTCACAATTTTGCACAATCAACTCATTAGCAATTTGATTGCTTTTATCCTTATCGTTTTCTGGTCGCGATGACCGGGCATTGGTGTGCTGGGGCATATCTACAAAACGCTCAACATCGCATGTTTGTTCACTATGGCATCATTCAAAAGATGAAATGATGCTGGCTTTAATCCCATCGCTTCGATTCAATCAAAAACATCCCGGATATGTCTGGCGGATCTATCGGAATTGAAGTCATTAATATACAAAATTGTTTCAAGAATTTCAATGGTTTTATCAGGCAGGTAGAGATAATGATTCAATGAAAGCGCCAGCGAAACCAATGAGATGAGAGAAACACGGATGGTCCATCGACCATCCGTGTTCTTCGAGCCAGATGATTTCCGAATTAGATGTTCAGGATTCAGGTTCATTGGAGGTTTTGCAGGCTCAAGCAATGGTGATCTCTTTATCAAGATAAACATCCTGGATGACGTTCAGCAGTTTGATCCCTTCGCTCATGGGCCGTTGGAACGCCTTGCGGCCAGAGATCAGTCCCATACCCCCAGCGCGCTTATTGATAACAGCGGTTCTCGCCGCTTCGGCGAAATCGTTTTTGCCAGAAGGCCCGCCCGAGTTGATCAAACCAACTCGTCCCATGTAGCAATTGGCCACCTGATAACGGGTGAGATCAATGGGATGATCAGAGGTAAGTTGCTCGTACACCAATTTGTGGGTCTTGCCGAAATTGAGAGCCGTGTAGCCACCATTGGTCTCGGGAAGTTTTTGTTTCACAATATCCGCTTCAATGGTGACACCAAGATGATTGGCTTGACCAGTAAGGTCTGCTGCCACATGATAATCTTTTTCTTTCGTCTTGAAAGCCGAGTTCCGAAGATAGCACCACAGCACCGTGACCATTCCTAACTCATGGGCATATTGGAACGCCTCGCTGATCTCCTGAATTTGACGCTTCGATTCTTCAGAACCAAAATAGATAGTTGCCCCGATCGCCACTGCACCCAAGTCGAACGCTTGTTTCACGTCCGCGAACAGAATCTGGTCGTAGCTATTGGGATAACTAATGAATTCATTATGATTGATTTTGACAATAAAAGGAATCTTATGGGCGTATTTTCTTGCTACGGCGCCCAAAACGCCCAATGTCGATGCCACAGCATTGCAGCCACCTTCTATCGCTAATTTGACGATATTTTCCGGATCAAAGTAAATTGGGTTCGGCGCAAATGAGGCCCCCGCTGAATGTTCAATCCCCTGGTCTACTGGCAGGATAGACAAATATCCAGTTTTTGCCAGACGACCCGTGTTGAAAATCAATTGCAAGTTCCTCAGCACCGCCACCGGTCGATCGCTCTCAATAAAAACTCGGTCTACAAAATCAGGGCCTGGCAAATGCAATGATTCTTTCTTAATCCCTTTGCACTCGTAATCCAATAAATAGCTTGCTTCTGCTCCCAAATACTCCTGAATCTTACTTCCCATGTTTCATTACTCCTACATTTAACCATTCATAGAGAAAAAACGTGAATTGCAATAAATATTTGTCAGAGATATTACCGCTTCGCTAGTGCGAAACTAAAACCTTCGAATATACAAAAAAGAATATTCAATTGCCAGAAAAAAATTTTGAACTGACCATCAAAATTGAGCTGGATGCGCTTCTTTTGCTGTGACTACAAACGATTCGTACAAGAACACTGGGATAGCGATGATGTAGAGCATCCAAAAAATATAAACGATGAAGCCAGCGAGACCATAAGCATAGCTTTCGGGCATGATATAGCTAAAACCAAGCCCCAAATATTTATGCACCAAGATGGGGATTGGTCGTGCAAAGATTGAAATAATCAATGCTGGCAGAATCGAATTGCGAATCTCTCTTTTGTTGATCCTTGCACCAGCTCCCATCCCGATGAAATAGCTAACAAAGCCGAGAATAAAGGCCAACAAGACGATAATGATAGAAACCGTTTTCAATGCGGTAATACTAAACCAATACTCGGGAGGAACTTCTTGTAACCAGGATCCGCTGCTAATCGATGAACCCTCATCTGGTTTTCTGGGTACTGGTTGGGTTTCAGGCTCAAACTGGGAAAATGAAAGCGATGAGGACAAAACGATCAAGAGCAAGGAAATTAGCCCTGCCCATTTAACCACTTTTTTTGGCATGATCAGTTCTCCAGAAAATAAATCTTGACTCTTTAGTCAGTAATTTGTAAATTATCAAAAAATCGGAGAAACAATAAAATGACTCAAAAAGCTCACGAGACAATTTCTAAGACCGATGTCGTTTTAGTTTATATTGAAAACAATCCAACATTCTTTGCCCGCATCGAAGATATTAGCCCTGATATCAAGAAGGGCTGGTGGCGCGTTCGGCTGCTGATCCTCCAGATTCCCTTAATGGTCACTACCTGGATATTAGACGATGACCAGATCCGCGGCGCTGACTTTACGATGGGAGGGACTCCTATCAGAATCGAGAAGGTTGTCGCTCCCCGAGTTGCTTTGCCAAACGAACCAGAGACGGTAGAGCCGAAACCGCAAGAACCTAATATCACCCCAAAAAAGCAAGCACGAATCGTCTCCCTGCGACCCACAGGAAGTAATAGCCGCTCTTGAGCTGATTATTATTTGTTCACTCTTTTTCCGGCGAATCGAACTATCATATTAGGCGCAATTGCTGCAACCCTTGTTTCAGCGTCTCAGCATCTTGAAACTGAATTGTTTGAAATCCCAATCGCTGTGCCGCTTCAATATTATCCTTCAGATCATCGATAAATAAGCATTGTCGAGGTTCTGCATTTAATTGTTCCGCTACAGCCAAAAATATTTCAGCATCGGGTTTTTTCATGTGCATTTCATAAGACAAAAATATCCGATCGAACCTCTTTAGTGCTGGAACTTTTTGCTGGCAATATTCGAAATGCCATTGATCAGTATTGGACAACAAGGATAAAATCAATCCCCGATTGCCTAGTTGATCGACCAATTCCGAAGTGCCGGCCACTGGGCCACCCAACATGCTCACCCAGATCTCTTTGAAGCGCGGTAATGGCACAAATCGGCCATAATGTGAGCAGGTCAAATGATGAAAGTCCTCCCCAGTGATTTTTCCCAATTGAAATTCAAGATAAGCGCCATTGCCTCGATCTTCGCTCAAGGCTGCTGGATCAATGTGGAATTCGCGGCAGAATTCAGCGGAAAATGGTTTCAGATCAACTTCAACTAATACCCGCCCCAGATCAAAAATAACATGCTGAATCATTGCTACTCCAAATTTATCTTCGCCAACCAAATCTTAGAACAAAATTGGCTTCAATTGAACAGAAAAGATCTTTCCGATCAAATTATCGGTTCAATGAAAAATGCATTCAAAATTGCAGTTATTTTACCGAAAATTTCGGTAAAAATCAAGGAAATTATCGGTTCAAATCGTGAGATCATCTAAAAACTTCATTAGACAGAGGTTTTAAAGAATCCAAATCCAGCTAACGATGTATGATTGCCAATAAGTTTTTAAAATATGAAATCAGCGGCGAAAAGGTTTTAAATAACTCATTCGGTCATGATGAAATTAAATCAAAGTTTAGCCAAACAAACAAGTCTCACAACTGAGATAAACAGCTTGCATTTTATATTTTCATTTTGTATGTTTACACTAAAAATTTTTCCAAAAGATGGAGACAAATATGCTGAAACCATTATTGTTCTCTCTAGTGCTCATGCTGAGCACTGCCTTAGCGATGGGGCAAAACGATGATTTCAATACTGAACGACTTCCGATTGGCAATTCTCGCACCAAGTATGATTTTTGTGCGGTCAAGCTTAACTCCGTATTCGATAGCGAAGCGGGGCAGTCAATTTCGGTAGCGGAACTCATTCAGAAATTGCAAACTTACCGGATCGTCATGTTGGGTGAGACGCATACGAATGAGCAACATCATGGGATGCAACTTAAGGTGATTCGCGGCCTGGTGGAAGCTGGCGTATCAGTGCGGCTGGCGCTGGAGATGTTCACTCCAGCCCAAAATGCCGCATTGGAGCGTTACCGCCTGGGACAAATTTCTGAGCAAGAGTTTCTGGAGCAATCGGATTATTTTAATACCTGGGGGCATAATTATCGCTATTATAAACCGATTTTTGATTATGCCAGGGAAAAGCAAATTCCCATGTACGGTGTTAATATTGAACAAAGCTTAGTGTCCAAGATCGGCCGATCGGGCATCGAATCCCTTGCTCCAGCGGAGCGAGGCCGGGTGCCAGAGATCGATACTACCGATGTGGAGCATCAGTTTTATTTCAAAGTTGCCATGGAAGGAATGGATGCTTTTGCGCCATCTCAATTCCGAAAGCTTTATATCTCCCAATGCCTCTGGGATGCAGCTATGGGGACTGGGGCGATAGAAATCGCCCAACAACATCCTGAATCCATTGTGTTGATTTTAGTGGGCAGTGGGCATGTGGCCTATAATCTCGGTATCGGAAAAATCATTCAGAAGCGGAGTGAGCTACCATTTTGTTCGGTTATCGGTGTCGATGTTCCAGATACGGTAAAGCAATCGGTCATGATGCAGGTGAAGAAGAGCATCAAACTCAATGAAAAAACTGTGCAGCGGGATACAGCCAAGACCAAAACTCCAACGATAACTGCCATGGCGATGATGCACGGCGTTTCGGCGGATGAGACGCCATATAGAATCGTGATCCGCAGCCTGGCTGATTTTCTTTGGGGGCTGCCACAGGAGAAGCAAGAGAAATACCCGTATTTCGGATTCAGTGTGGACGAAAAGGCGAATGGTGGCTTCCGGGTTAGGCGCGTGTTGCCAGAGACACTCGCTCAGCGACATGGCTTTCAAATCGGCGACATGATTCTCGGCATTGACGGCCAATCGTTTGAAAATATGGCCCAAATGAAACAATATTTGAGTTTCAAAAATTGGGGAGATAAAGTTGCTTTCAAAATCATGCGTGAGGGCAAGCTCCATTCTATCAAATTCAAAATTCGGCCATAGCTGAGCCAAGAATGAATAAATGCGCAGAATTGCAAAGCTGGTTAGAGCCGAACCCAACTTCAGGCTACTAACTTTCTTGCTTTTCATCAGTCTCAAGTGTTGTCGTCATGAATCTGAAAGATCTAAAAACCAGTGGGAATAATCACGAATTGATCAGTAGAGCGATTGATCGAGCTATCGACCAGTATATCCAATCGCGTCGCGAAAAGGTCCCTAAATTCGTTAATAAGCATTTTTCGTTGCGCGGGGCGCTGAGGCTCCATAAGAAAGTTATTGGAAGCGATTTGTACAAGGGACCACTGAATATCTCCTGGTCCGTGCCATACTCAATTTTGCGAGCTGGCGCAACCATAATGAACAAGGCTGGGAAAAATAGACTGCAGCGGTGGATCGAGCAATTGCCACCAGGATTTGAGACCAATGTGCAAAAGGAAGTGAAATGGCTGATTTACACTGAACTGCTTGAGCTGCCATATCAGCAAGGTGAGCGAAGGTCAACCAAGGATGCGCTTCTTGAGGCGATCCTCCAGCAACCTGAATCGGCACAATTGATGGCCGAGTATCTGGTTGCAATCGCTGAGAGGGCGCAGCATGCTGGTTTTCGTCAACGGCTGGAACAAAATCTGATGGAATACGCGACCAGCCGAACCGCCGCAGCAGATTTGGCGGGGACAATCATCACGCTTTCGATCGGGGCGGCGATGTTTAAACAGATGACCCCGGGCGCCATGGCGACGGGCAGCGCTCTCGCCACTGCAATCGCCCATCATATCGCGGTTTCTAATTTTATTTTGGGTCCTACGCTCGGATCGCTTTGGTATAGCCTGTTTCCTGTGTCTGCCTCATTTGGATTAGTGGCAGCGACCACCGGGGCCATCATGGCCGCTATGTCCTTAGTGACCTCTTTTGCTGGCATTGTCACTGACCCAATTCAAGCCAAACTTGGTATCCACCAACGCAGGCTATATAAATTCCTCGAATGTCTTGAAAAGGAGCTGAAAGGGGAGGGGAATTCTAAATTAGAGCTGAAAGCCGTATATGTCGCTCGAATATTCGACATCATAGACATTTTGAAAACTGCTGCCACCACCAAATAAATGAATGGTCTTCCAACTTTATGGTCCAACATAGGAAAATTTTTGGCTTGAAATTTTATCGGCAAATATGTATATTGCTTATGGATTTCAATCGTGTCAAAATCGAAATAGTCCAATCCTGAAATTCAGCGCCTATTTCAAAAATGATCCGCAGCACCAGCAGATGTATTTTAAGGTCTCTGGATGGCTAATGATTCAGATTTTGAGATGGGCTTCATTTTTTAGTTCTTGATTTTCTGACCTATCATCATGGCTACTCGGAAACACAATATCATTAAATGGATGGGGCTGGCTCTGCTGGTGATGTTTATGGGAATTGGATGGCTAATCGAGAGTTTGCCCAGCAGATCCGAGATCGAAAACTTTAGACCGGAGTCAACGGTCTCTCGTCTCAGCCAATTCGATTGGAGCAAACGGGCTTTTGCCCCAGTAAGAAAGTATGTTCCGCTGCGGCAGATTTCCACTGAACTGAGGACCGCTGTGCTCATCAGTGAGGATGATACATTTTTTGAGCATTCGGGGATCAATTTGACGGAGCTCAAGAAAGCGTTTCAGGAGAATTTGAAGAAGAAACGGTATGCTCGCGGTGCCAGTACCATCACGATGCAGGTGGCGCGAAATGCGTTTTTAACCAAGAAGAAGACCTTGATTCGGAAGTTGAAAGAGATTATCTTGGCGAAACGGATCGAAAGGATCTGGACCAAGCAGAAGATCTTCGAGTATTATCTGAACATCGTTGAATGGGGAGATAATATTTATGGGGCGGAAGCGGCTTCCTATTTTTATTTCGATAAACCGGCTTCGCAGATCAATATGGCGGAGGCGACTATCCTTGCTGGTATGCTTCCAAATCCGATTGTCCTCAACCCATTCAAAAATTGGCCAGCGGTAAAAAGACGGCAACTGCGGGTCCTGAAACTCATGCGCAATGCTAAGCTGTTGACCGATGAGGAATATGACAACTTAATAGATACGCCCGTCTACTTGAGAGGTTCTCAGCCGCCGATCCCAGAACCAATAATGCCAGATAGTTCTTTATTCGATCAAGCTTTGCAAGATCCACGGATCCCACAAGAATTGAAGCAGCAAGCCGACACGACCGGGATCATTTTTATTCCCGAGGAACAATGAGGTTTCGAATTTTGACATGCATGGGGTTGATGGGTTTGCTGTGGTGGACGAATTCGGCCGGGCAGGTCGTTATTGACGTTCGGTCCGATACATCAATTGCAATGCCAGGCGATTCGGTGCTGATTTTGAAACGATTGCTGAAGCAGGAGGAGACCAATCTGGCCTGGCAGTTACGATTGGGCGAGTTGCTGCTTGAGCGCGAGCAATTGGATGATGCTGAGCAAGCATTCCAGCGGGCGCTACAATTAGATTCGATGTCTGTAGCTGCACTCACTGGGTTAGGGCGCGTGCATTTACAACGCGAGCCGAGTAAAATCATTCCGTTTGAAAAACTCAAAGAGCTGATCAAACAGGATCATAAATCGCGTGCGATCAAATTCTTCAAGCAAGCATTGGCGATCGATCCAGCTTATCACCCTGCTCAATATTTTCTGGGAAGGATCTATCTGGCTCGAGGTGATCCGAACAGCTTGCAGGAGGCGGAACAGATTTTTGCGAGATTAGCTTCCCAGCCGCCCTTTTTTCGGGACGTGATTTTTCAATTGGGATATTGCTATCAGAAGATGGGCAAATTGTCTCTGGCACGTCAGACTTATCATCGAATTAAGCCCAACTCGGTCGATTACGGTCGCGCACAAATTCGGCTTGCCGAGGTGTTTTATGGGTTGGGCGAGTACCGTTCAGCAACTGAGAGCTTTTTTCAAGGGCTCGATCAGCTCGAAGATGCTGTGCTGCTCGATGAATTATTTGATGAACTAAAAGTCATCTTATCGCCATTTGAGCTGAATCAATTCGAAGCGGCCAATTCCGCTCAGAAAAAAGTACTGATGAAAAAATTCTGGAAGCAGCATGATCCAGATCCGAGTACACCGGAGAACGAGCGGTTGATGGAGCATTTTCGCCGGGTGATGTTCGCTCGGGACAATTTCCATTTTACTGCCCCTCCATATTATGATGATCGAGGCAAGATTTATATCAAATATGGTCCGCCCGATGATCGCTACAATTCCCAAGTCGGTTCCCTGCCAGCAAAAGACAATGAATCATGGAGCTACGAAAGCATTGAGAAGGGGCTGGTGTTCGATTTCGTCTCCGAGTCTGGCTATTACCGTTTGGTGGACGATCTTTCAGAGGCAGCTTTGCCTGGCTATGATTTCAACAGTCGGCTGGCCGTTGCTTCCCAGCTTTATCAGCAACGCAGCCATATGAGTGCAGCCTATAGTGAGCTCACTGTGGGGTTTTCCTGGGATCGGCTGAATCAGCTTCGCAATAATCGAGCTGCTGCCGTGAAAAAACACCCAGGCGAAGTATACATCCACGATTTTCATGCAGATCATTTCCCGTTTGTCACCCGATGGGCGCAGTTCCGCGGCGATAGCGCCAAGACCCGGATCGAGTTGTATACCGGATTTCCGATGCAAGGGCTGAAATACAACCAATCGGATTCAGGATACTCGTACTATATCGACTTTTTTATCGAGGTGCTCGATACCAATTTCAATTCAGCGCACCGAATCTCCGAGCGTTATTCAATGACCGTAAAGGACTTGAATAGCTTGGCCGCGCGACACTTTTTGCTCCAAAACAACGTTCAATTGCAGCCTGGCCCTTATCATCTTGCCGCAGTCATCAGCACCAGTGATCATTCGGCGAAAGGCGTGCAAAAGAGCAGCCTTTATGTGA
Organism: candidate division KSB1 bacterium; assembly: GCA_034506395.1. NCBI lineage: Bacteria > Pseudomonadati > Candidatus Zhuqueibacterota bacterium. Next base: position 71,088 of record JAPDPQ010000023.1, read on the forward strand.
AAAGTTTCACCGGTAACAAACTGATGATCAGCGATATTCAGCTCTCTCTGAATATTGTCGAATCGACCCATCGTGCCAATCGGTCGATTGTCAAAAACAATCTATCGATTTTGCCCTATCCATTTACACGGGTAATGAGATCTCGACCGATCCATTTGTATTTCGAAATCTACAACCTTTCCCTGGATGAGCGCCATCGGAGCGATTATGAAGTAAGTTATACGTTGACCACCATCCAGCCAGAACGGAGCTTCTGGGATCGGACCTTCGGTGGGATCGCTCGGATGTTATATAGCCGACCAGGCAATCAGATTTCTACCCAGGTGCGCCGCGAGGGGGAGAGCGACAGCGCTTTTGAGTATCTTTCGTTCGATCTCAGCAATCTATCTCGCGGAGTGGTCGAGTTGAAAATTCGAGTTAATGATCTGCATAACCAGCAGTTCGCCGAAAGCGCCATTCAATTCACCCTTATCAAATGAATCGAGCTGATTGAAACGAATGGGAGGCGGCCATAGCTGACATGAACAACTTCTGGGAGGAAGAAAATGAAACAATTCTATTGTCCGTATTGCAACGAGAAGCTGTCCCATCTGGATGGGACGGTGGTGAAAATGAAAGGGGTACTGATTAGCGAAACATTTGAATGCTCTGCCAATTTCTACTTGCCAGGGGCTATTGGGAAATACGGTTGCATCGTTGATCCGCATGTGAGACTCAAAGAGGGAGCTAAAGTCGAATTCCGATGCCCCAATCCACGATGCGATCGCAGCTTCACCGCTCATTATGATGACGATCTGGCAGAAATCAAAATGATCGACGATGACGGCCATGAATACGTGGTGGTTTTCAATCGCATCTATGGCATTCATTCGACGTTTGTGGTCGATTATAAAAAGAAACGATTACAAAGTTCGCATGGCGAGGACAAGGATACTTATTTAAGAGATTTCGAAAAGGCAGTTAATTTTTTTGGTGAATGATGGGGTTACTAGCCAATTACTGGGTTTTCGGATGAGGTAAACAGAGCCGGTTGAACTTCGCTGCTTGCTAATTTGGACCACAGAATTGGAACAACCGCGGAAATTTCATTTTTTGCTTCTCTGGTTATCTCACTTCCGGGGTTGGATTTGCTTTTGAAAACATGACTGGTTGAACTTCGCTGGTTGCTAATTTGGACCACAGAGTTGGAACAGCCACTGAAATTTCATTCACTGCTTCTCTGGTTATCTCACTTCTGGGGTTGGATTTGCTTTTGAAAACATGACTGATTGAACTTCGCTGGTTGTTGATTTGGACCACAGAATTGGAACAGCCGCAGAAATTTGTAAGAATTTAGCTGCCTGAAGCATAACCTGCCATTCCAACCTGCCACTTGGTGGATGGATCGAAATGAAATGTTTCTTCAGTCAGCTAAATTTTACCTGCCAATGCAATAAAAGCGCAGCCCTTCTTTTTCAACTCTATTGATCCTCAAAATTGTTATGGTGCGAGCGAGAGAATAACACGATACCTGCGCCGCACCCGCGCACGTTTAAATAATTTTTCTTGATTTTTTAGCTCGAAATCATTATTGTTATGACCTTCAGATCAGCCTTTGGCTTAGCGGATTCATCAAGCTTGGCTTGGGCGAAAATGGAGGCAAAACGCCCCTTTTTATGCCTATTATTGAGCTGAAAATTGAAGTTTGCCAAACAAACTGAACGCTACAACTTTTGACTGTCATTCGCATCTAAATGAACGCAGAGTTGAGCGAGTGAACGAATGAAATCGACGCGGTTGAGTAATCGAAATTGAGGAGGTGTGAATTATGTCGGATGAACCGCAGAGTGGTGTGAGGACGTACAAATTCAAGGCCGAGATTAAACAGTTATTGGATATTCTGGCTCGATCGCTTTACACGAATCGAGAGGTATTTGTGCGCGAATTGGTCTCTAATGCGGCCGACGCATTAGATAAAGTGAGGTTCGAGAGCATTCGAGGGACTGAATTGTATCAACCAGAGCTGGAATTTGAGATTCGTATCGAGCTGGATAAAGATAAAAAGACATTTACAATCATCGACACTGGGATTGGGATGACACGGGAAGAGCTGATCAAGAATATTGGTACAATCGCTCATTCTGGATCAGCAGAATTTTTGAAGCGCGTGGCGGAAAATGAACAAGCGGGGCCAACATTGATCGGGCAATTTGGCGTCGGTTTTTATTCTGTGTACATGGTGGCCGAAAATGTAGAAATCATCACCCGATCCTATTTGAAAGACGCTGAGGCTTGTCGCTGGAGCAGCGATGGGACTGGGAGCTATACCATTGAGCCGATCGCTTCGGCGCCCCGAGGAACTCGGGTGGTGGTCCACCTCCGCGATGATGCGGTCGAGTTCGCTGACAAATATCGGATTCAAAATGTGATCAAAAAATACTCTAATTTTGTGCCGTTCCCCATTAAGTTGGATGGCGAGCAGATCAATAAAATTTCCGCCATTTGGCGCGAGCCAAAGACCGCCATCAAAGATGAGCAATATCAGGAGTTCTATAAATTTTTCGCCAACACCAATGAAGACCCATTAAGCTGGCTCCATTTTTCGGCCGATGCACCCATTCAGTTGAGTGCATTGCTATTTTTCCCCAAGACCAACTACGAGATCATGGGGTTCAGCCCCAGGGAACATGGAGTCAACCTATTCGTCAAACGGATCTTGATCCAGACCGATAATAAGGACTTGCTGCCGCAATATCTCCGTTTTGTCAAAGGGGTGGTAGATACGGAGGATTTACCGTTAAACATTTCCCGAGAGACGCTTCAGGAGAACACCACAGTCATCAAGATCCGAAATTTGCTCATCAAGCGCATCTTGGGGCATCTATCTGAAATGGCTAACAATGAAGCGGACAAATACCGCGAGTTCTGGAACGAATTCGGCAGAATCCTCAAAGAGGGGTATTTGGATTATCCCAATCGCGAGAAGATCGCTGAGCTATTTCGCTTCAATTCTTCTGTTCACTCTGATGAAAAAGAGCTCTGCTCATTAGACGATTATATCGGTCGGATGAAAGAGGGGCAGAAGGAGATCTATTATATTTCGGGTGCCAACCGGGAAACAATTGCCAGAGATCCACATTTGGAAATTTTTAGAAAGAAAAATATCGAGGTCTTGTATCTTTACGATCCGATCGATGAATTCGTTTTTTCCGGGATGGGGCAGTACAAAGAGAAACGCCTGGTATCGGCGGATCAGGCGGATTTAAAAGCGCTGGAAGAGATCAAAGCAGAAGCAGCGCCTGAAGATCAAACCAAAGAGGAACTCAAGAAAAAATCGCGACGAGATCTGGAAAAGCTCTGCACACGGATTAAGAATATCCTGGGTGATCGAATCGAGGAAGCGCGACTATCAGAACGGCTGATCGATAGTCCTGCCGTGTTGGTCTCCAAAGATACTGGTATGTCCAGCCAAATGCAGAAAATCCTTCACGTGATCCAAAAGGATACACCGCCGCTGAAAAAGATTTTGGAGATCAACGGCACGCATCCATTGATTTTGAACCTGTTGGCGATATTTAAAAAGGACCCAAAGGCAGAATATCTTACTCGCGCTGTAGAACAACTTTTTTATAGCGTGCAGTTGCAAGATGGGTTCATTACTGATCCCCACAGCGTGGTTAGCGGAATGCAATCGCTTTTAAAGGATGCCACGGAGTGGTATATGAAAGATCATCAGATCAGCTCGGATATTCAACAGGATTAAGAAGTATAAATTTTAATCCAATTGGTAAACGTAAGTAAACTGCGCTCTTTTAAATGTTGACCGCGTGAGGGATGTCTATAGAGCAATCTAATAGTGGTGGTATCAAAGGGTAAAAACCATAAATGGTTTTAATATTTGGTGCAGCCGCTAAAGCTGCGGGTGACATTGGAATATGGCGGGGAGATTTTGGTCCCCTTTGAGGGGGCCAAGATCCCCAACCTGGTTGGGTGAATGGATCATGGGAATCAATGAACAGGAATTATTCCTGCTTCTCGGCTAATTTACAGGGCACACATTTTTGTGTGTGGGGAACGGCCTCGAGTCGTTCTTTTGGGATCTCCTTTCCGCATGAGATACAAATGCCATACGTCCCATTCTCGATGCGTTGCAAAGCTTCTTCGATGTACATGAGGAACTTATTTTCTCGTGAAGCATGATAGAACCGTTTTTCCCGCTCCTGCTCATCGGTGCCATGATCGGCCATGTGGGTTGAATAGGTGGTGTCTTCGCCAAATTTCTCTTCGGAACTATTTTCTGTAACATCTTTGATATAGCCTAACTCTTCGAGAATTTCCCGCTGCTTCTCTTCGAGAAGCTGTTTAAAGTAGGCCAGATCTTCTTTTGTCATCTTCCACCCTCTCAAATAAGAATCGAGGTGCCCCGAACAGGTATCCCATTCCACTTTTGTTCCCAAAAAGCGCCCTAAATATAATACATAAAAACTCAATTGTCAAGCACTTTTTCCTCTAGGTCTCTAAATATTGAGACCTGGCAAATTGGAGACACCAAATGTTGTTAGTAGGTCTTTCATGAACTGCGCAACCACTCATGCCACTCAAGCAATATGCCCTCTAAATCAATAGCCGTCCACGGCATTCATGGTTCTGATACCAAAATAGCCCCAATCAAAACCACTTACCGAATGCTAAACCATTTCGAAATGAGTTTTGGATAAGTAGCGAAATCATGTGTTCGCAAAAATATTAGCGCTGCAAAATTGTTTTTCGGATGGCTGTCCAATTTTCAAACTTTAATTGTATAAAATATATCCCAGTGGTCGTCCTAGAGGCCGTCCAGTCCAAGCGGTGACTTCCAGCGGGGAGGGTTTTGTCCAAAAGGATCGCAACCTCCTGACCCAATAAATTTAGCACTCGCAGTCTCACCTGACCAGCGCTCGGCAGATCGAAGCGGATAGTCGTGGTCTCGTTAAATGGATTTGGACAGGTGGGATAAAGAACGAAACCTTTTGGTAGGGGACGGGACGTATCGATGCCAGAAGGTAATTCAGTCACATAAGTGCTATAAACCCCATTGCCATGGGTACCGACCACAACGTAACCGTCTGATCCTCGAACATCAATCATGTCAATGACCACATTGCCGATAGATGTAGCGCCCTCTGAAACCCAAATGGTGTTCATGCCATCCAATCGAATCGTTGAGAATAAACCGATGCTGGTTCCCGCAAAAATCACCGGTGTGTTCTTGACGTAGAGAATGCTGAGCCAGCGAACCGATGGTCCACTGCCAGTGCCATCTGGGAATTGTTCCAGATTTCCTGCTATTGGGAGCCAATGACCGCCACCGTCATCCGAAGCATAAATGCTGATGACACCGTAGTTGGGGAATGCCACTAAAAGCTTATCGGGGTTTATTGGATCGACCGCAATGCAGCTAATCAACGGGCTATAAGGATAGTAGGGGAAATTGCTCCCAGTGATTTCCACTGGATTGGGTTGGCCCATGTGGGGATCGTCCAATTTAAATAGTTTTGCCCCATTGGACCAGCCGAAAGTCGCATAGTAAAGCCGCCTCGGCAGGGCAGGGGACATACCCAAGGCTGTTATGGCATCGCCAGCGATATGTTGCAACCTTTCCCAATTGACATCTGTCGGCGTCGGCGGGAATTTGTGAGGGATCTGTGTTAAATCAGAGTTGCGCCAGAGCTGGTTTTGCCAGGGAAGATACATGATTCGGGAATCATGGGCATCGAGCAGAAAAGGCGGCAACCAAAGGGTCCCAGAGGTAAGGGCGGAAGGAGTGATATTGGTCCAACGAAGCGAGCCCGTTGCAAAATCGAACCGCCATACTGCAAAGCTGCCAGCTTGTGTGCCATACCAATAATTGCCTCCATCGCTTATCGCGGTAAAACCACCATCCATGGCGCCGCCAAAAATGAAATCCCAGGGATGTCGGGAATCAGCCGTTGTTGTGAAAAGAAAGGCATTGTCCTGAGTGCCGCCCAAGATCACTTCGCTATGGGAGGTGGTATGATCAATGGCTACGGAATAAAACTGGGTGGTGAGATATCCATTGTTGAGAGATTGCCAGGCGATGTGATGTTCCCCAGTTTTGGGATCATAACTGGGTTCGGCCAGGTTATCGTTGGTCTTGAATAAGCCGCCATCATTGCCGACAATCATCGCTTTTGGATTGGAGGGCAAAAAAACAATAGCATGCTGATCCACATGGAAATCGCCATAAGCGCCGATTACTTCAAAGGATTTCCCGCCATCGCGGCTACGATATAACCCCACGGTACCTAAGAAAAGCACATTTTCATCATCCGGCTTTACTCTAACGATCATCATATGACCGCCATAGGTCGTCAGTTCTCCGCCATAGGGTAGGTTAGATGTTAAATTCGTCCAGCCAGAGTTGTGTTCATATTTCCACAACTGGGTTCGCAAGCCTGTGACAGCACAAAAGAAGTAAGCGATGTTTTCATTTGATGGGGCAATGCCAATCGCGATCCGTCGAGTCGTATCTGGCCAGTCTGGTGGGGAAATGCGATGCCAGGTATTTCCATCTTCAGAACGATAAACGCCGTTGTCCGGGCCAATTCCTCCGATGGTGGCAAAGCAGATACCTTTTGGGGTCATGGCAATTTCGGTGCTTCGATAATTTTCGCCAAAATACAGGACCCGTTGCCAACTTTCACCCCCGTCATTGCTTTTAAATAAACCGTTGGATGTAGCTGCAAAAATACCATCGGGAGGAAAAGTTACGAGCCCAGAGATATAGTCGAACGGATCAGGGTTTTCGGGTGTATTGGAAATCGTCGATTGCAGCGGATACCAATGTTCACCGCTATCGATCGATTTGAAAATGCCATCACCGCGAAAAAAAGCATCGCTTAAATTTGGATAGGCAGCGGTCCCGCCAGTGGGATAATATTCTCCAGTGCCGAAGTACCAAATATGTTCTTTGCCAGTTGTGCAATTTTGTGCGATGCACGACACGCTATGTAATTGATCTGGTGCAGTGGTTTTCCGCCAAGTCTGACCGCCATCGGTTGACTTCCAAATCCCTCCGGATACCCCGCCTGCGATGATGACGTTTTCGTTGGTCAGATCAATAGCGAGCGCCCTTGTGCGACCGCCAATATTCCAAGGGCCTCTGGTTACCCAATTGGTCGAAATCGATGGATATCCCTGAGTCTCCTCTATAAGTTTTTTAGCAAATCTCAGTTGTTCAATACCGATGTTTCGCGGGATCTGATTGATAAGCGGATCACGTAGGCGAAGCCATTCGTGGCGTAGACGTCCCATCGCATCTTCTGCCGTCCCCTCTGCTGCTTGATTTGCCAACAATGGTCCGCTCGGCTTGAATGAGCGCGATGGAATTGATAAATGTCGGATTCTTATGTTCGCTAAAAGAAGCAAAATGATTCCTGCAAGAATGATAATTGATCGTTTCATCTTCGTACTCCCTTTCTTTTTGAAGTTGTTTGACCTTCATCAGATGAAATCGATCCAATCAGTCACCATCGCAAGTGACGGGTTGGGTCCCGGCTTCACTCTATCTCGCGTTGTCAAACATTCATGATTCGAGCCATTTTTTGATAAATCCCTGGCCAAACAATGATTGCAATGGACAATTATTGGGCAAATTCAAAGTGAATTTGTGAGATTTGACCTCGCCAATATGGTTTTGAACCCTCTGGCAAGATCCAGGCCACCTCGCCCGCGGTGGGGATGAGCATCGCGTCCCGAAATTGGTAATCGCTCCAGCGCCCCTCCCAAGGGGTTGGGATCACCTGTCCCTTCACGGCGCGGCCGCGTTCCTCGGCCCGCACCGATTCGATCAAATTTTCAGAATTAAATCGAAACAGCAGCGTGAGCGAGATTGCACCATCACGCAGCGTGGCCTTAGCAGAGCTTTCATCTACGGCTTCCCATTGAATGCCCTGGCTCGGCAATAGGGCGGTCGGATACCATGGGGTTTCGGCAAAAAATCGCATCAATTCGCCTCGAGCTATCTCTGGGGTGTTTTGCATCTTCATAACCGTGATCAAACCGAATAGCGAGGCATGAAGTACACCCTCACCAGCGACATAAGCGTCGTGCACCCGCACTGTCAATCCTGGAATCATGCGGATTCGAGCATCCCAATCGAAGCCTGGTCGGCGAGTGATGACGCGCTGGGTGGATTGGAACGGCCGCCATTGTTCCCCAGCTTCGCTCATGTTAAACATCCCTTTTTGATTTATGTCTACAGCTTCTATCATTGGTTGCCCAGGCTTTAAGACCGTCTGAAAATAGCGCTGCACCGGGTCTGGCAATCCCTCGAGCTCATGAGGATCATAATTGGATGGAGTCACAGGTATGCGAGATGCCTCTAAATGAGCGCGCAGTTCTCGCGTACCACGATCCCATCGAGAGATCCCATAGATCATAAGGCTGCCCGCTGAAACGCTAAGAACAGTTACAATAACTAAAATAATTTTCCACCACATAGTTTTCTCTCATTCAATTTAATTCGTTTCGTTAGCCGTTATCATCTCATAGCCATTGCTACAATGATTCTGATTCTGATGTGCAAGGCGCAGACGAATCCCTCAATAAGAGCAAATATGTTCGCTAAAATAAAAAGTTTTTCGCTCTCCAACTGTCAGCGGATCGCTCAGGATGACATTTCACTGTTCATCGTTATTGAGAATAGAAAATCTCGGCTTGTTCATTCAAATCTCAAATATCCAAACTTCCAGGGCAAATGAAATGCAATTCGTCCCGTGGGGCTCCAGGCATAATGCTCTGGCTTGCCCTTCTGCGGCGAATCGATACGATAGAAATTAACCCGCCAGGTGTCACCAGGTTTGGGTGGCAAGTTCGGCGCGCCAAATAGTTCGTCCAATGGGATGGCGTATTCGGCGGTCCAGCTTTTTCCTTTCCCTGGTTCATTTATCTTGCCATCGATCCAAACGGCAGTCTGCAATTTTTCCAGATTCCATTGCGGCTGCGCCACAAATTTGCCGAAGGCGTTTTCAGGGGTACGACTGTTCAGTACATTGGCGTCGTAAACCACATTATTGGGACTTAAATTGATTTCATAATATTGATGTTTCGTATCCGCGGGATTGAGAAAAACTTCAATGCACTCTTCATCATAAATCGGCCCATCGCGCTCGGTGACGGTGCCCCAGATGTAATCATCTTCACAATAAAATCCCACATAAAGAAAATTATCGCTATACAGTAGCCGAACATCTGTTTTGAATCGGCCTGGCTGACCCGTAATCGCATCGACCAATGGCACGGCAGTCGCCTGTTGCCAGAACGGATGATCAATTTTACCAGTCAGCGAGAAATCGCCATCAATTTTTTTGCAAACGTAGAGGGGGAGTATTTCACCTTTCAATTGTGTCATGTCCAAAATAATTCCTTTCTCATGATATTTGATTTCTAATTTTTTGCTGCCGACCTCGGCATTCAAAAACGGACCACGAAACAGTTTATAGTCGGCAAAATTGATTGGCTTACCATTCAACCGTCGGGCGCCTCCATATTGAAAGGTCATTACATCGCCATTCGAGGTGGTGTAGCTGACCATCAGCGTTCGATCGAAGGTGTCGTACACTAGGGTATTTTTTTTGATCTGCGCTTTGAACGCTTCAAAGGAGGGATACTCCTCTTGCTGCGCCACTTCCACGACGCAGCCATTTTTCAATTCATAACTGCGCAAGCGAAAGCAATCTTTTTCTTCGATCCATTCGTACGGTTTCAGTGGGAAATAGGCGATGAAGGTCGTGCCACCCTGGCAAAAGATCCAGCCCGAGGGATCGACCTCGCGGCGGGCCAAATCTTTGGGGAAGAAACCATTGATGTGGGCATACTTTTCACCTTCAGGAATATTGTACAAAACGATCAGCGCATTTTTATGCTGGAAGGTCTGTTCGTAAGGCGAGGTGGCTGACCACTTGTTCTCACTACTATAATACGTATGGGCACGAGACACTTCATCGAAGGAGAACTTCATCTCCTCGGGAAAAAACATGCCCAAATCGGGTGCGCCGATATAGGGATGCACCGTGAAAATGCGCATGTAGGGGCTATCCGTCACATACGTCACATCCCAGGTGTGTTGCTGAATCGGCTGCAAAATGCCGCCCATCATGGAACCGAGCGCGTAATCTTTGGTCATGTAGGTGTATTTGTAAACGGGCGGATTCCGTTGATCGCCGAGGCGAATGATGTTTCGCACCCGTTTGGTTTCTGTATGGACGTAGGGTTGGCTGCGATCGGTGGCGATCTGGTACAGGATTTCGGGGAGCTCGAAATCGCTCATGGCCGCTGTCAATTGGGTGTAATTGAATCGGGGTGCCAGCGTACCGAATAACAGCCAGGCCCAGTAGGTCATCTCCGAATCCTTGTGCCGCGGGGTGATCACCCGTTCGGGATAATCGCGGCTGTGAGCGCCGACATAAATTCCATCGAGGTGCTCGACCGCAAAATCAGCGATCAGCCAATGCAGCATGATCAGTGCATTTTGCTTCATCACGGGATCAGTAGCGAACTGGTACAGGCCGAACATGGGCGCCAGAAATACAGCCATGTAAGTTGGCGAATCGAATTCGCCCTGGCCGATGGTGGTCGTGATATTCATCCAGTAATCGAACCAGCCCTGGGCTTCTTGCAAATTTTTGGCGGCGGATTGGCCATTGTACCATTTCTCCGCGGGCAGATCGGAGAAGGTCTGTGCCGCCAGATACAAACCCGTGTAGTACATGGTGAGGTGATTCTCCGTGTCGCCGCGATAGAATTTGCCGCTGCCGATGAAATCCCGCACCTGGTTCTTGAGCGATGGGGGCATATAGTCCTTCGCCGCGAGATAGCCGATCATGAGCTGGTAAAAGGTAAACATGCCTGCGGGAACGTTCTGGCTTTTTTTCAGGGTTCGCTCGAACATCTTTAGTCCGTCGGAGCGGGTCTTTTCATTTCGGATTTTGGCGGCTGCGATGACAAAATTATCGGTCTGAACTGTGTCCGCCCAGGCCAGCACCTGCTGGACACGGCTTGAATAGCCAGTATCAATTGCGAATGAAGGAGAAATTTCCCAGATGATAAAAAGTGAGGCTAAACATAAAGCCTTAGACAATATTTTCATGATCAGTGATCCTTTATTTTTGTTATCAAGTTTGAAATTTAGTCTCCCACAGAATTGATGTTCCACAGAAATGAAGTAAGCCAGAATTCGTTTCTGTGGGATTTCATTTCTGTGGTCTCATGCATTTTTGGTCACAGAACTGAAAGGTCTCCGAACTATTTTTTCTGTGTCCTTTCGTTTCTGAGACCAATAATTTCGAATTTTCACTTCTGTGGTTGTTCCATTTCTGTGGTCTTAAATATTTTTGGTCACAGAACTGAAAGGTCTCCGAACTATTTTTTCTGTGTCCTTTCGTTTCTGAGACCAATAATTTCGAATTTTCACTTCTGTGGTTGTTCCATTTCTGTGGTCTTAAATATTTTTGGTCACAGAACTGAAAGGTCTCCGAACTATTTTTTCTGTGTCCTTTCATTTCTGAGACCAATAATTTCGAATTTTCACTTCTGTGGTTGTTCCATTTCTGTGGTCTTAAA
>JAPDPQ010000024.1 GCA_034506395.1 candidate division KSB1 bacterium
CGCATCGCCGCCCAGCAGTTTGGGACGAGAAGCATAAATGGTGGCGAAAAACAGATGGGCGCCGCCGAAGAAATAACCTTCATCCAATTCGATCACCCGCTGCATCATCAGTTGTACCCGCGGCAGATCGGCCAGGGCATCGGTGTCGGTCAAATTGAGATTGATCCAATTGGCCCAGTTGTTGGCGGTCCAGAACAGAGCAGGTACATCGCTCTTATCGAATTTTTTTAGAGCCGTCGCCAAACGGTCGAGCTCGCCGCTGAGTGCTGGCTGGAACAAGGGATTTTTCTTGAGGATTTTGAAGCCATAATCTCTACCGCGCAGGTAAAGCGATTTAGCTCGCTCTGGATCCTGGTCTTCGACGAAACCCAGCGCATAAGAGGCGAATCCCTGGCAGGCCAGCAGCAAGAATTTTTCATTATTGGGATCGCTCTTGATCAGCCCTTCCAGCAACTTCAAATCCGAGGCGATGGCTTGCTCGGCCAATTGGAGATCGCTCTCCTCGAAAAGTGCAGACATGCTGTTATCCAGAATGCCCGACATGGAGCGGAGGGCAAGTTTCTGGACGCTGCAATTGCTGATCAAAAAGAGTAGGATGAATATGATCGAATATTTTTTCATTTCAGATGACTTTAATTGTTTCTCCAATCCGCTAGTTGGAAAACAACCCAAGGCATGTTAATTATTTTTGTCAGGTGGATTATTTAAACTTGTAGAACAGTTGATTATTTTTCCCGCAATAATGCGTTATAGCCCGCTTGACTGAAATGTATATCATTTGTTAGAACGTCTCTCAGCTTGTATTTGCTCATTATTTCCATCGAAATGCAGTCGGTTAAGCTCCATGATTTATCAGGACGGTCTTCAAATAATTTCCACCCCTGAGACCATAAGCTCTTATCAACAAATACTGTTTTGATCCTCAGAGAATTTTGCAGTCGCTTGTAAAATTCAATTACAGCATCACGATACATTGGCTTACAAAGCGAATTAGCAACTTCATTTAAAACTGCCGTTGAAGTTATAAACATGGTTCCAGCAAGCAACTGCTCTTTGTATATCGCGTCAGTTTTTTGATGGAGTTCATCATCTGCGTTCAATAATGCTATCCAGCCTGCGGAGTCCACAAAGCAGCTATTTCTCATTATTCAAATCCTTTTTTGGCATTCCATACAAATAATGGTCATGATTTGTAGCCAGATCTGTGATTCCAGTTTTTACAGCCAGCGAAGCTAGATCAAAAGCGGAATCTTTCTCAACGCTTTCGATCAGTTCATCTTTCTCCAAAGGCTCGATCCTCAAACGATATCGCTGGTTAATTTTTAGCTCGACCTCTTTTTCAGGGCGAAAGACTTTTCCATCGAAAATAGCATGGACTGTTTTTGTCATAAGAAAACCCCATTTTTAATTTTAGAATTTAGAATTTAGATTTCAGATTTAAAAAACAAAAGATTTCTTCTATCCGTCACGGCGGAAAACAACCCGACGAAGTTCGTTACCGAGAATTATCAGTTGTAATCTTTCAACCGTATTTAGCGAAAAAAATTGCTCGCCCGTCTCTGGATTAACCCGAGCAGGCACATTTTCGATGATACTAAATTTTCCGTTTCTTTCTAAGGTATAGGTTCCTCGTTGCTCTATTAAACTCTTTGCTCTCATATTGATCTCAACCTGCAAAGGACAAGAAACCATCTTGTCCTACTTTTTCAATTTCCGATACGCCTCCAAAACCAGAATGACCGCCACCACGAACAACAGCGTTCCAACCACGGCTAACATGTAGGTGCTAACCAGATTGAAGCTATCCAGAATTTTTACCCCTGAATAATGATCGAGCAGCGAAATAATCTTATGATAGACCAAAATCACCAATGCCGTCAGCGTTACGGCGAACATGAAATACATGGGATAGCGCAGAAAGCCGTTTTTCTGACCTTTGTTCGCCAGCCAGACACTGCCAGCCAACAACGCCAAAGCCGCTAACATTTGATTGGCCGATCCGAAAATCGGCCAGATGGCTTTGTAGCTGCCCGAAAAAGCCAGGATGCTACCAGGCAGCACGGTGAAAAAGGTCGCCACATAGCGGTTCGTCAACACCTTTTGCCAGGCAGATTGCTGTTCGGATCGAAAGAACTCCTGAAAAGCGAATCGTCCCAATCGGGTGGCGGTGTCCAGCGAGGTGAGGGCAAAGGCGGATAAGGCGAGCGCCGCGAAGGTCACTCCCACCTGGCTTGGTATGCCCAACCTGGCCACAAAGCTGCCAACTCCCTCGGCAAAGATTTTGATCGGATTGCCTCGAAAACTGCCACCGACAATGGTGGCGACGGTGATCAGTGCAATGACCGCCAAAATTCCCTCGATCAACATGCCCCCATAGCCAACTGGTTTGGCGTCGGTTTCTCGATTCAATTGCTTGGCCGTCGTGCCCGAGCCGACCAGCGAATGGAAGCCCGAAATAGCGCCGCAAGCCACTGTGACGAACAAAATCGGGAATAGCAATCCCAACTCATGGTCGTTGAAAGCGATAAACGCGGGCATGGTGATGCTTGGGTTCTTCATCAGAATGCCAATAAACGCCCCCACCAGCACCATATATAATAAAAATGAATTCAGATAATCCCGCGGCTGAAGCAACAGCCAGACTGGCAATACTGATGCCGCAAAAATGTAGACCAACAAAATCCAGGTCCAGGTTTGACTGGAGAGCAGAATGGGAAGCTGAAATCCCATCCAGATACAAAACAGCAACAATGCCACGCCGACAATTGTCGCAACCGCTAACGGGGCATTCATGCGATAAATCGATAAGCCAAAAAGGACCGCCAGCAAAATAAAGAACACCGAGGCCGTGCCGACGGGTGGTTTTTCAACGAATGTATTGGCGACCAGAATTGTAAAAGCCGCCACCACCAACACCAGCGTACACCAGGCGAAGATCAAAAACAGTTGCTTGCCCCTTCTGCCAATTTGCTGGTCGATCACCACGCCGATGGATTGCCCCTTGTGCCGAATCGATGCCACAATGGATGTCAAATCATGGACTGCGCCGATGAAAATGCTGCCGAGCACGATCCACAAGAACACTGGCACCCAACCGAAGACGGCAGCAGTGATGGGACCAACGATTGGTCCTGCGCCTGCTATGGAAGCAAAATGATGTCCCAATAGCACGGGCGCTTTGGCGGGGACATAATCCACATCATCTCGCATCGTATGGGCGGGCGTTGGTTGATTTGGATCGATTCCCAATCGTTTTGAGATATACCTTCCATAAAAAGCGTAGGCCAAGACGAAACCGATCACTGCGATTCCGAGCAATATGATTGAGCTCATGGAAACTCCTTTGCATATGATGCTGAAATGATTGTTCGCCAATGATGTATTAGATTCAATTATTGAAATCTACCTTGGGAGCTTGTCTCGCCTCTGGAGCTGTTTCAAAGTAAGCTCGCTTTTCAAATCCCATCAGACCAGCTACGATGAATACTGGGAAGCGCCGAATGGCACGATTGTATTCCAAGACCGATTCGTTATAACGACGCCGGGCAACAGAAATTCGATTTTCCGTGCCAGCCAGTTCATCTTGCAATCGGATGAAATTTTGATTTGCCTTCAGTTCAGGATATCGTTCGATAACCACAAGCAACCGCCCGAGGGCCTGGCCCAAATTTTCTTGAGCTTGGATAAATTGCTGTTGTAATGCTGGGTTATTAACCAGTTCGCTCGTGCTAATATTCGGCCTCGTCGCATTCGCCCTCGCCTGAATTACCGCCTCCAGCGTCTCACGCTCGAATTTGGCATATCCTTTCACAGTTTCGACCAAATTGGGAATGAGGTCCATGCGACGCTGGTAAAGATTTTCCACTTCAGACCAGGCACCATTCACACTCTCATCCAGATTTACTAACTTGTTATAAGAGAAAAACCCTGGCAAAAGAATAAATAAAGCCAATAAAACTATGATGACCAGACAACCGATGCCAGCCATTCCAAAAAAACCGAATCTTCTCTGTCCTTCCATTGTGCTCCTCTCCGAATATTTTATAATTGATCTACCACATTAATTAGTTTAGCTATTTGAATGATGTAGGCATCCATTAAATCACATAATTCAAATCGCCCAAATTTCCGATAGTTTTGCTCTATGAGATGTTCAAATAGTTTCGCGTCGAGATCGAAATTTTCTACAACTCTGCTAAAAAGGTCGCGCCTCGAGCTCGGCACGTCAATATTTTTTAGATAAAGAAGCCCTGTAAAAATCGATGCAAATGCTGGTAACGATTGGCTAATCAATTGCTTGATCAGCGTCGGCCGACCATTGCTATTTAGAAAGCCTTCTCGCAAATAGAGCAGTTTGCCGCGCAGCTCTCGTTCGCATTGCAATCGCAAATGCTCCAAGTTGATTTCAATCGATGCTAAAATATCTATGCCATACACTAAATGATGATGTAACTTTATTGTCAAAAATTCGATCGGGAAGGCATCCAGCGCAGAATGAATATATTCTTGGGTCAAAATTAGCGGCGTGCTTACATTTCGCTTTTTCCATCGTGCGACCAGCGGCAAAGCACGTCGAAGGTTTCGAATTCCCGATTCGCTAAGCACAATGAGAAAATTGATATCGGATCTCTTATAAACATATTCCCCTCGTGCTGCGCTGCCATACAAAATGATAGCTATCAATTGATCACCAAAAAGAGATTGATAATCGTGCACTAATTCTGAAAAGATTTGTTCTGGATTCTTTGGGATTTTAGGCATTGAATTCTGTCACTCCGTTAGCAATTTGATTCTGGTCTTTTGAAAAATAGGTAAATCACAGATATCTAAATGTCACCCAACAAATGAAAAGTCGCTTTGATTGTCATAAATAGCGCGTTAGAAGATCATCGCATTTAGGGGCCATGACATCAAAATTGTGCATTGATTCTCCAGAACTCTAAATTTGATTGAGATGTTCTGGAAGATCCAAATGATGGCAAAACATTGCAATTTTGATGGCGATCGCAATCATTGCCTCACTTGTTAGTTAATGGAACAAGGCGAATCATTTGCTCATTTGGCAGAATTTTGAATTTACTCACAATCTCATAAAATATTCGATCAAGGACGAACTAATAGCTTCGGCTTGCGCCACCGCCGCCGCTCATACCGCCACCGAAACCACCGAATCCTCCACCGAAGCCACCTCCATGCCCGCCAAAGCCTCCCCAACTATCTCGACCACCTCTACCTCCAGACATCGACCCAATAATTAACCAAGGCAAGATTCTACCTCGGGTGATGATGAGGAGAAAAATAATAAACAGAATGGGAAAAAGTCCCCCTACCCATTGTCCTGGTGCCGCATCCCCTTCATCCCCGGGACGCAGCGAGCTTATCTCGCCTGTTAGCTCAACGCCAGCCTTTGCTGCGATGGTCTGGGCAATAATGATGACAGCATTCAAGTATGCTTGGCCATAATTGCCCTTCCGTAAGTGAGGGATCATATAATCATCGATAATCTGACCGACCTTCCCATCGGGCAAAATGTCTTCTACGCCATAACCAGTTTCAATCCGCACCTTACGATCCTGAATGGCATTCAAAATAAGTACTCCATTGTCCTCGCCGCGCTTGCCAATTCCCCAAGATTCATACAGCCGATTCGCATATTCCTCTAAATTTTCACCTCCCAGCGATTCTATGGTGACAATTACTATGGCAGTGCTAGTTTTTTCCCAGACCTCATTACAAATTGCTTCGATTTGATTCTTAAATGAGGCGGGAATTACCTGAGCAAAATCATTTACGGCCTGGGCGCGCACTGGTCGCTCTGGAAGATTTTGAGCGAACAAGCTAACGATGCCCAATAGGATCCAAACGAATCCATACAAACTTATTTTGATATTTTTCATCCTTTACTCATTAAAGTTTGATCAGAATTTTTCACGATATTGATGCTGTTAAGTTCCTTAAACATTAAAACAAAAGGTTTCCAATAACCCACCCGGGGCGTTCAGAAACCTTTCGCTCAACTTGTTCCATGATTTGAAAAATTGATTCAATTGATTTAAAATTTTTTCACCTTTTTCCATTTCCAGCCAAATAGCAATGTACCGAGCCGGCGAGACCAGCGATGCTTGCTCATCGCCTTTTTCAACCCAGGGAACCTGCCCCGATCTAATTGGTTCTGAATAGAAACGAAGTTCATCCCGTGACTTTTATGATTGAGATCCTGAACGCGACCTTCCAACATAAATAATTCTTCCGCGGTACAAACCCCCTTCGCTACCAACATGTGCACAATAGTCTCCAAGGAAATTACATCGGCATTGGGGACAAATTGAGTATCCACAAAGTCATTTCCAGACCTGAACGCATGATACTTCCCAAAATTGCTTGAATCCATAATTTTAATCCTCCTGATGCTAAACCTAGTTGTAGTACCGTCTGGAGCTTATAACAGGCCAAATATAGATGGTTTTTTTTTATAATGCAAGCTAAAAATTTTGGACGATCATCTTTTTTTGTTTGTAAAATTTGAAGTAATGGAATGACTTTTGTTAATGTACTTTAATAATGTTTTTTGAAAAAATGCTTGACTATTTATAAATTAAATTGTATTTTAAGTTTCGTTTTGAAAAAATAATTGATGATTTTGAGAACGAAAAAAAATTCGTTATCGTTCGAAAATGAAAATCTGGCAAATTGATTGGAGCGAGTGAATGGCAAAATTGTTATTCGAACTGAGCGTAGAAAATAGGAAAGGCTTTTCATTAGGCTCGGCTACTGTTCCGGAACGAAAGTTAGCAGCGATGATCCCACCAAAGTTTTTGCGTCAGCAACCTGCGCGCCTACCCCAGTTGAGCGAAAACGAAGTCGTGCGACATTTCATTGCTCTCTCCACAATGAACTATCATATCGACAAAGGTTTTTATCCCCTTGGATCCTGCACAATGAAATACAATCCGAAAATCAATGAGCAGGTGGCGAGTAGTTCCTGCCTCAAGGATCTGCATCCGATGCAACATGAGAGGCTCACACAAGGCGCGCTGGCGCTGATGGATGAATTATCACAATTTCTGTGTGAGATCGCTGGCATGAAAGCAGTAACGTTACAACCAGCCGCAGGTGCCCATGGAGAGTTAACTGGTTTGATGTTGATTCGGGCGTATCATGAAAATCTAGGAGATCCCCGAGAAAATATTTTAATCCCAGATTCCGCTCATGGAACGAATCCTGCCAGTGTGACGATATCTGGATATCAGGCTGTAAAAATCAAATCGAACGAGCGCGGGCTGGTCGATTTAGAAGACCTGAAGCGTCATCTCAATGACAAGACTGCTGCATTAATGCTCACCAATCCAAATACGTTGGGCCTTTTTGAAACGCAACTTGCAAAGATTAACGAATTATTGCATGAAGTTGGTGCACTGCTGTATATGGATGGTGCCAATTTGAATGCGCTTTTAGGCATTGTTCGGCCTGGTGATGTGGGCGTTGATGTGCTTCACTTTAATTTGCACAAGACATTTTCAACTCCACATGGAGGGGGTGGTCCAGGAGCTGGCCCCGTTGGCGTCTCTGAAAAATTGGTCGATTTTCTGCCAGTCCCGCGGATTGTCAAAAATGGGAGTGAATATCACTTAAAGGATGACTTTCCTAAATCTATTGGCAGGATCCATTCCTTCTATGGCAATTTCGCTGTGATGGTTCGGGCATACACCTATATCAGGATGCTGGGTGCTGCGGGATTGAAACGCGTCAGTCAAAACGCCATTATCAATGCGAATTATTTAATGAAATTATTATCTGATCATTTTGAATTGCCCTATCCTGGACCAGCGATGCACGAGTTCGTGCTTTCAGGTTCGCGGCAAAAAGATAAGGGCGTTTCCACTGCCGATATGGCGAAACGGCTTTTGGATTTTGGTTTTCATGCGCCGACCATCTATTTTCCATTGATCGTGCGAGAGGCGATTATGATTGAGCCAACAGAAACAGAATCGAAGGAAACACTAGACCAATTTGCTGAGTGCATGATCCAGATCGCACGTGAAGCAGAAACCAATCCCGATCTTGTCCGGAACGCCCCACATACAACGCCGGTTGCGCGGCTGGATGAAGCCAGAGCCGTTAAGCAGCCAGACCTTCGTTATCAACCGCATTAACTTGTTGGAGAATGATTGGGTGCACGGGGAGCTCATTTTCGAAAGGCTTCATGACCCAAACAAGAGTTTAAAATAGCGCTGCGATGCCCAGGGGAGAAAGAATTGAGTCATAGTACTCAAGCGAGTTTTTGTGTAATCATGAAACTATTTTAATCAAAACAGCAACCACGCCCATATGATTGTATTCTTTCTTCGAAATCATATGTGATGAACCGTAGTTAACGGTCTGAGCGATCGTCGCACTAGTCAATAAGATCCCGAAAAAACAAGTGGCAATGCCAGCTCAATACTGGAACGCACACAGCGTCGAAGAGCTCTGATTTTTTAAGACGGATGAAGGGACGGGCAATTTTGCATCTATGATTAGACAACTTAGTGGAGAGTGAGAGGCATGATGAACAAAAAACCAGAGCAGTCCAAAATATTAGTGGTCGACGATATTCCGTTGAATCGAAAATTACAAAAGACCTATTTAGAGTCAGTTGGTTATCAGGTGATCTTGGCGAACGATGGAATTGAGGCATTGCAGCGCATTGATGAAGAGCGGCCTGATTTGATTTTGCTGGACGTAATGATGCCCAAAATGAATGGCTTTCAAGTGTGCCGACGATTAAAGAGCCTCGAAAGCACCCGATTTATTCCGATCATCATGGTGACCGCACTGAATGAGGTTGATGATAAAGTCAGAGGCATTGAGGCAGGAGCGGATGATTTCATCAGTAAACCGTTCAACAAATTGGAGCTATTGGCTCGGGTCAAATCTTTGCTTCGCATAAAATATTTGCATGATGAATTGGAGCTAAAAATCAAAGAACTGGAGATCGCTCAGAGTAAATTAATCCAATTGGCCATCACGGACGGTTTGACTGGATTATACAACTATAGATATTTTAAAGAACAATTGACGCAGGAAATCACCCGGGCGAAGCGTCATAATTCCCATGTATCGATTTCGATGATCGATATTGATTATTTTAAAAACTATAACGATACGCATGGGCATCCGGCGGGCGATCAAGTATTGAAGACGATTGCAGATTTGCTTCGAAATAATATTCGCAAAATTGATATTGCAGCTCGATACGGGGGGGAAGAATTTGCCCTCATCTTGGTAGAGACCGATAAACAAGCAGCCGGCGTAGTGGCCAATAAGATCAAGAACCTCATCGAGCATCAGAAGTTCCACTATGAAGAAACTCAACCTAATGGCAAGCTTACCATCAGCATGGGGGTTGCGACGTTCCCAGAAGACGCGATGACCCCAGAAGAATTGGTCAAAATTGCGGACCAGCGGCTCTATCTGGCGAAAAAAGCTGGTCGCAATCGTGTGGTGTTAGGATAATCGGTCAGTTGCGCTTTAGTGATTGGTAGAGGAATTCTAATTATGACAATGAAAATTTTAGAGAAGCATTCGTTCTCAAGAAAGATATTTTTTATTATTCTAGCTGTATCGGTGCTGCCATTGCTGATCTGTGGGATTTTCGTGGTGAAGATTAGCCTTTTGGTCAACCTGGTCGACCAAAAGACCTTATTGTTGTTCTTTTCCCTACTTTTTCTGTTGACGATCGTCCTAACTGCTTTGGGATCTATTACGATCAGTAAGCGGATTGACGAGCCAATAAAACAGTTTACTCGAAGCGCAACTGAAATTGCACGAGGTAATTTCAACCATAGGGTCCCAGTGGAGGGTGATGATGAATGGGGAAGATTGGCCAAGATCATCAATTTTATGACCACTGAGCTGCGTCGGCTCAATAATATGAACCTCAACCAGATCATCAATGAGAAAAATAAAACTAAAACTATCCTTAAAAACATTGCTGATGGGGTAATCGTGACTGGGCCGGATAACAAAGTCCTGGTCGTTAATTCTGTTGCACAGTCGTGGTTGGGGTTAAGCGAAGAGGAGATTTTGGACCAGCCAGTTGAGAAAGTCATTTATGAGCAAAACTTGCTGGCGCTTGTCAACAAGATTCGAGCTGGAGAGAATAGCAATGATAGCAAGGTGGAGCTGACGATCAAGCCTTATAATAAAAAGAAACAGATTGTCGTTCAAGCGAAAGCAGCTCGCGTCATTGATGCAGATAATAATTTAATCGGCATTGTAACAATTTTTCGAGATATCACCAAAGAAAAAGAAATCGACCGCATGAAGACAGAACTAGTGTCCATGGTGGCGCATGAGTTACGCTCACCACTCACTAGCATTGCTGGTTTTAGTGAACTTTTGCTCGATGAAGGGCTTACGCCTGAACAATCCAAAGAATACGCTGAGATTATCCTAAAAGAGTCCAACCGCCTTGGCGATCTAATCAATAAGTTTTTAGATATTTCACGAATCGAATCAGGTAAGAGTCAGATGCATAAGACTCCTGTCCAAATGGGACATGTGATTGAGAGTGTGTTGGAGATGAACATGTATCTGGCTGAACGGAAAGGGATGAAGGTCACGCTGAATATTCCTGAAGATCTTGATACCGTTTGGGTGGATCGTGAGATGATGGGTGAGGTCATTTTAAATCTGTTCAGCAATGCAGTGAAATACAGTCCTGAGGGGAGACCGATCATCATTGAGGTTCAAGACAAAGAAGACGAACAATTGGTAAGGGTGATCGATCGGGGATATGGAATCCCAGAGAAATCGCTCAATCGGATTTTCGATAAATTTTATCGCGTCACTGATGATGAGCATGTACAAGAGATCACTGGCTCAGGTTTAGGATTATCGTTGGTCAAAGAAATTATTGAGTTGCATGAGGGATCAATTTGGGTCGAGAGCAAACTTGGTGAGGGGTCGATCTTCACTTTCTCCATCCCTAAAAAAGGAAACGAAATGGTGACTCAAGAAGAGACAATGACGGCCGAGCAAAATGAGGCTGTTTAGCGGTCTGAAGAGATCTCGATTCTGTAAGCGAGGGTAGGGCAATAAGTGAATAAAGGAGCTGGCTGCTGGCGAGTTGATTGAAGTCGAACAAAGTTCGGTCTGGATTCGCAATGATTTCAGGATCTGGGGGTACACAATCCTTCACTGCTAATTCCAAATCCCTTGCCTCTTTTCCATTAACGAAGCATTTGAAATTAATAATCTAAAAATTTTGTAAATTGGTCGTAACTAAAAGGGGAAAGGTGCTGATATTTTTGCGCTTCAGTTATAGGACGATAGCTGTATCCATATGAAAGTGAGGAATGTTATGCTGGTGCCGCAAAAATCGAATCAACTGTTTAATTTAAAGGATCGAAAAAGTTTGACCGATCTGGAAAATTTCATCAGCGACCATGTATATCGCAGCAGTCAAACAATTGCCCCGATGACATTCAGCTCAAGATCCCCCAGCAAGAAGACCATTTTACTGATCGATGACGATCCTGACATGATTGAGATCGGTCGAAAGATTATTGTCTCGGCAGGGTACAATTTTATTTCCGCCTCTAATGGTCAAGAGGGATTAGATTTCATTCTAAAATATAAGCCCGATTTGATCCTTTTGGATTACATGATGCCAGTGATGAACGGAGTGGAGGTGTTTAACCGGTTGGTTACCAGTCAGCGGTACAAACACTTAGCCGACACACCAGTAATTATGATCACAGCGCAGACAGAATATGATATCGATCGTACGGCTTTATTTGAAATGGGATTGGCTGCGTTTTTAATCAAGCCGTTCGGACATCGAGAACTGATGAATGTGATCGATAACGTATTCATTCTGCACCAGGTGCGGCAGAAGAACAAAGAGTTAGAACAGAAAATTCGACGCACTGAATACAAATATCAAGACCTCATTGAGAACGCCAATGATTTAATTTATACGCTCAATTTGAAAGGAGATTTTATCTTCATCAATCGCCGCTTAAGCACCTTAGCCGGTTTCGCGCGCGAAGATTGGATCGGACGCAGCTTTTTTGATCTGGTTGCTCCAGAAGATCGAGTTGAGGCACGGAACAATTTTAATATGACCATCCAGGGCAAGGCGCGCATTTTTGAGATTCGAATGATCTGCCAGACTGGTGCTCCGCTTTATCTCTCTATGAACATCAATCCCATTTTTGAAAAAGGGGAAGTGGTGGGTGTAGTTGGGATTGCTCGAGATATTACCCAACGTAAGAAGCTGGAACAGGAGATCACCGAATTAAAAAATTTTAATGAAAGCATTATTCAAAGCATGGGCGCTGGTTTGATTACCCTGGATCTTGAGCGCCGAATTACTTCTTTTAATAATGGAGCAGAGGAAGTTTTGGGGTATAAAAGTGACGAAGTTATTGGCAAATATATCGACGAAATTTTGCCCATTGAAGAAAGCCGCAAGTTATTGCCCGATGTTATCTCCCATGAGCACTCTTTATTGAATCGCGAGATGGAATTAACGCGCAAAGACGGCAAGAAGGTATTTGTTGGATACACCGTTACACCGAGGATCGACAATCATAATTTAAAGGTTGGCACCATCATCTCCTTTCGAGATATCTCTCAGATTAAGCAGATGCAGATTGAAGTTGTACGGATGGATCGGCTGGCGTCCTTAGGGGTTTTGGCTTCAGGGATCGCCCATGAGGTTCGAAATCCGTTAGCGGGGATAAAGACGATGGCGCAAATCCTTGAAGAAGAGTTAGACAAAACCGATTCTCGTCAAGAGTATCTGGCACGGATCATTAAGCAAGTGAATCGGCTGGATAATCTGCTCCGCGCCCTATTTTCTTACGCGAAGCCACGAGAACCCCAGCGAAAAACCTATCAGCTCAACGAGATCATCAAAGAAGCTGAAATTCTCTTGCAAGATCGGTTTAAAAATGCTAATCTCACGTACCAAAAGAAATTCGATCCGAACTTAGTGCCAGTGTTTGTAGATTTTAATCAAATCCAGCAGGTGTTTATTAATTTGTACATGAATGCAATTGACGCAATGCCTCAAGGAGGCTTATTAGAAGTGACCGCCCGAACAGTCGAAACGGTCATTTATGCTCGTGATCGGAGGAAACGAAGCTTTATCCAAGCGAATAAGCCTGGTCGGTACGTTGAGGTGGCTGTCCGCGATACCGGAATTGGCATTAAGCCAGATCAGTTGAATATAATCTTTGATCCATTTTTTACGACCAAACCCCAGGGAACCGGATTGGGGTTGTCGATCGTTTATCGAATCATTGAAGAGCATGGTGGAGATATCCGAGTCGATAGTAAGGTTGGGGAAGGCACGACTTTCACGTTATTATTGCCGACGGAGGAGTGATAGTCAATGAATGAACGAATACTGATTGTTGACGATGAAGAAGTTTTAACCTTAGGCTATTCCAAATACCTCTCCAAGTTGGGGTATCAGGTTAAGACCGCATCTTCAGGGGAGGAGGCCATCGAAATTTTGAAAAAAGAGATTTTCGATTTGATGTTATTAGACATCAGACTGCCAGCCATGGACGGAATGCAAGTCCTGGCCAAAGCCCATGAGATTGATCCAGACCTACTTGTCATCATCATTACCGCGTATGGGTCAGTGCCCTCTGCGGTTGATGCCATGAAGGGTGGCGCTTACGACTACATAACGAAAGGATTTGATCACGACCAACTTGGAATGGTTGTGAAAAAAGCATTAGATGTGCATCGTCTGAAACGCGAAGTCTCCCAATTGAAACTGAATGAGCAACGTCAATATCCTGACATAGCTATTTTTGGTAATAGCCCCAAGATCAGAAGTGTCAAGGAGCTTATCAAAGTTGTTGCAAAAACTCCGAAAACTTCGGTTCTGATTCAAGGCGAAAGCGGAACCGGCAAAGAATTGGTCTCCAAAGCAATTCATAAACTGAGTTCCCGCGCTGATAAGCCACTGATCGCCATCAATTGCAGCGCAATCCCTGAAAATCTTATGGAAAGCGAGTTGTTTGGTTATGAGAAAGGCGCTTTTACTGATGCAAAGGCAATGAAAAAAGGCGTCTTCGAACTCGCTCATGGCGGGACATTGTTCCTTGATGAAATATCCAGCATGAAATTGTCCCTTCAACCTAAATTGCTCCGCGTACTGGAAACACAAAGCTTTCGTCGAATTGGCGGAACCAGTGACATTAAGATCGATGTGCGCATTATTGCTGCCACTAATCAGGATTTGAAAGAATGCGTTAAAAATGGCACGTTCCGTGAAGATTTGTACTATCGTCTGAAGGTCATGGTAATCAATTTGCCGCCATTGCGAGAGCGAGTAGAGGATATTATTCCAATGGCCAAGTTGTTTATCGAACAAAATAACAACGAATTTTCGAAAAACATCATGGGATTAACAGAAGAAGCTGAGCAACTGCTGCTAAACTATGATTGGCCTGGAAATGTTCGTGAATTGAAGAATGTGATTGAGCGGGCCGTAATATTATGTCAGAAAAATTTTATTGATGTTGAACATCTTCCCATAGAACTGCGAACCGCACCACAAAAAGAGCCTAAAGCAGCGCCGCTGCCATCGGTTCCAGATGGAGCGGTCTCATTACAGGATATGGAGCGGAAACATATCATCGAGACACTCCAAAGATTCGATGGCAATAAATCCAAAGCCGCCCGAGTACTAAATATCTCGCGTTCCACGTTGCGAGAAAAGCTGAAGCAATATGGCATCGCCTGAACCCTTTGCTCGATTTAGAGAAAGCAACACCATATTTTGGGCCTCTGAGACGATAATTTTGGGGACGCCAATAGCTTTTGCATGCTATTTTGGTGTTGATTTGAATATTATTTGGCGTCCTTTTTGTTTTTTTATCCATAATGACCATCACGTGGGAGAGCACGATTTGAAATGCTATACCTATCGCTTATTTCTAGATCAAATATTATGCACTCCGTTCTCTGATGATGTACTCATCAGCCAATTTTGAACGAGTAGGTTGTTTGTCCTTCATCAAATTTCTCTTCCGAATTTGATCTTCATTTAAATTTATTTTTGCCGTCTCCCAAGAATTTATAAAAAGTATCCAAATTTTCGATTGTTTCATCTGAAAAATGTTGCTTATCTTTTCAAACCAATTCATCCAGTCGCACGCAGATCGATCCATCGACCACCAGCTGGCTGAATTGAATTTAATCAAATTTGGTAAGAAATCGATCACAAAAATAGGATCTCTATCGCGTTGTTAAATTTTTTCCATCAGATCCCATTCGAATAAGTCCGAATTAGCCTCAGAAACAAAATTGATAATTCTATGGAAATAAGAAAAATATTGGATCATTTGTTTATGGAAATTGCGTTGCATCAAACTCGTCCATAGAGGGAACGTCGTGGCATAACATTTGCGCAAGGTAATCTGTTAATTTGAATTTGAACATTCAATTGAAAAAAGGGCAAAATTATGGCTTATGTCCCCAAAAAGATATTGATTGCTGATGATGAAGAAGATTTAACGTGGAGTATCTCGAAAAGCCTTAGAAAAGAAAATCAAGAGTACGAGATTATCTGCGTGAATTCAGGGGATGCTGCGATCAAGATGTTGGAACGGCAATCTTTTGATTTGCTGATCTCAGATATCCGAATGCCAGGAAAGGATGGCTTGGGATTATTAAGCTTTGTTCAACAGCATTACCCAAATATGAAAGTGATTGTTATGAGTGCTTGGCGACATTCGGATGTGCAAGATATCGTTAAGAATGATTCGACGATTTGTTATATCGAAAAACCATTTGAAATCCATGACCTCAAGGAAACTATCGCGCGAGCTTTAAATGGCAATTTAGAGAGTCATCAGACTCGATTGATTAATTTATCTCTCAAGGACATTGTTCAACACAATAGCCAGAAAAAATTTGATGGATCATTAAACGGTTCTAATGGACAAGATCATGGCACAAAGTATGTTAATGGAGGGGAAGTCATTCAGGTAACTGTTGATGAGGAAGAAAGCGAACATACTTTCCGAGATATATTAAATTGGAACCGCTTCGATTATGATATTGGCTTGATAGATCCTCCAAGTCGAAGGTCAATTCATGAAAAGTGGAGGGGACTTGGTGAAAAAAAAGATCCTAACATAGGTGTATAGTGAATTTTATTTTTTATGGGCAGATTAGCAATAATCCGCAAATTGAATCCTTAGATAATTTAGAAATTTCGATGCGAGCTAAAAAATTTTGTTAATTGTTTCATTGCGAAACAATTGCATCAGTGTTGAGCAAAAAAATGGCTTTGTTGATTGCGAATATCCAAAGGCCCTTTGAAACGATCTTCTCTAATGCAGGGCTTATCGCTAAAAAGGTGACATGATCTTTGACAGAGTTGAATTGCGATCTTTATATTTGAGCAGCCTCAAGGTTCTCCCCTTTTATCATGTAATAAAAATCTTGCTTATGCCACTTAATCAATGATTTACAAAAGCATCAATGGTCGGAGAAATTGGAGTTTGAGTCGCCAAGATCTCCTTTCATATTTCTATCAAGATTCCGTTTAGGCATTTCAGTAGAGCATACTTTTAAAAGAATTTGAGAACAAAATTTAAAAATAAAAGTTAAAAAGCGATTTGGCGCTAAATTTGTAGCTGAGAAGTTGCAAAAGGGATAGCTGAATGAATCATCACAATTTGATTAGATTGTGATGAATACCACACCAGGATAATTGATCCGGTTTATATTTGGGGCAGGGTTGGGAAAAAATCGATGAATGACATGGAGGTTATGAATATGAAGACTAAATATAAAACCACGCAACCGATTAAATCAATCATATTGGTTTCAACAATTTTGATTGTTTTTATCACAACAGCAAGCTTTTCCTACAAATATTTTACGGTTGAGGAGGCCAAAGAGAAAATCAATCATATCGAGAAATCGATGACCGACCTCCGATCTACAATGAATTTGGACAGCAAGCGCCAATATGAAGTGCAGCGGATCATCAAAATTATCGAGCAATACAATGATCAGATGAGTGCTGAACAGAAATATGCCATCGCTGATGAGATTTATAAGATGAGTTTGAAATATTCCAATTTGAATGTTGATTTGATTTGCGCCACAATTACCCATGAGAGTGCACTGACTTGGCGGCATGATGTCGTGTCACCGAAAGGTGCAATGGGGTTAATGCAAATTATGCCTCAAACAGGGCAACAATTAGCCAAGGAGGAAGGTATCCCCTGGACATCAGCAGAGAAGGTCTTGTTCGATCCTATTATCAATATCCGATTGGGATGCCGCTATCTGTCGAATCTAGTACATCAGTACGAGATCGACGGGGGATTGGCGGCTTATAATGGCGGCGAGAAGAGAGCAGCGCTTTGGATTAAAAATCGAAATCATAAGACCGATTGGTCGATTCTTTGGGAAGAGACCCGAACTTATGTTCCAGCGATATTGAAACTCTACGAAAAATTCCAACAGCAAACCGGGATCTTATGATAATAAAAGTTGCAAGACAATTAAGGTTGGTTATGATAGACGATTACTGATTTGATTTCAGTAATCGTCCTATCTCATTTGCAAAGGGCTGACATGAAGGATTTAACAACAACTGCAATTGAGACTGATTTCCACAATCGATTGATCAACCAATTTTTCCATCCAAATAGTTACTTTTTTCATTGTGTGAAGGGATTGCTGGCTAACCCCTCCCTCCTCAATAATAGTAATCCTCAATTAGCAATAATCCCGCTCATCGCTCGCCTGATTGATTATTTGACTGCGGCAAACGTACCACTTAATGAGCTCCGGGAGATCTCCAAGATCAAAAATTTTGAAAAATTAATCGATGGGCTCAACGAAATACTTTTGGGGTACGATTTTAAATCTATATCACAAGCGCAGATCAGAGCAACAATCGGTGAAATCGCTGCTAATTTTTTAAGGGGCGTATATCAACTTCTGATAGAGGATGAAAAAAGCCGCATCCTTTTAAGCAAATATTTAGATATTAAATCCAAGCTCGTTGAATTGATGGATGAGTCGAATGGCAGAAAAAAGGATAGTTCCACTCTGAGTCCTTTGCGTGAAATAATCAATTCAGATGTTGCGCCGGCCCATGTCAGGGACGTTCATTCAGTTGAAATACAATCGACTGATAAAACCGCGCGCGAAACTGTGACTGACGGCAAAGCGCAATATCAACGTTTTGAGCAACAATTAAACCGGCTTTTAGGACTTATCGCTGAATTGAGAATGACCATCACGTTTGATGCCGATTTTATGCTGATGCGGTCAATAGAGGCTCGGTTCCTTCAATTGCAGCGGCTGGCTGAAAATTACGGGGTGGAACCTATTCGCATCATTGCCGATCGCATGGTACAATTACTTCATGTGTCGTTAAATCAGTTGAGACCAGCAGATCAATCTCTGGTGGAAGTTATCGACATGGCATTAGCTTTGATAGGTCAGCCTGCTGGACGGATCGTAAGCCCCGAAGCACATGCAAAATTTGTTGATCGTTGTAATCAACTACTGATTGAACTAGAATGGTCTCACGGTCATAATAGCGAACTTAATGAGCGAGCCGAACTGCCTTCGGATCGAGTTCGTGACCAGTCTGAACGTTTCAAGATCAATCCCTCTTTATCTCAAAGCAGAGCTGATTCAAATAAATCAAGTTTTAGTTCAATTTTTAATGGCTTTCAAGTTAGAAAAAATCCTTCAGCGGATGTGGCGGAGCTAGATGTTCTGGATGATGACGAGGTAATCCTGCATTTGAGCCATAATATCAAATCAGATTCAACCGAATCGAATCATAGGCATCTTTCAGTTGATGATGATGTGGAATTTGTTGGAGGACAATCAACTAAATTAACCCAGCCACGATCGGAATCGCTTCTACGCGATAATCATGAAATTAATGTCTCCACTGATAAACAGACGCCCTTAGCTGCTGAGATATTGGACTCGTCGAGCCTTTCGAAATCGGAATCGCAGAATCATCGCGCGTCAAAGAGAGACAATAACGATTTGACACCACTATTTCATCAGGAGGCTGATTGGTATTTCAAAGTCTTATTTGCTGCGTTAAAACAATTGAAAAACCAGGAGAAAATTCAGGTAGCACTTGAAGATATTGAGTTGGCGAGTTCTTCGTTAAAGCGCCTGGCGCGAAAATTTGGTATTGATGAAGCGGATCGCTTGCCAGAGCTGATTGAGACGATCAGCATTATTGCGAATCAGAATCTTATTAAATTGCCTCCTTCCATTATTCAGACGATAGAAGATGGAGTCGCGTTACTAAAGGAGTTCGATCGGAATAATTTCGAACAGCATAAATTGTTTGATAAAATTGTAACAGAATTAAAGGAATTCATGGGGTCTGCCATGAGGCGCCTGCCGAAAAGCGATAATTCAATGCCCAACATCAATTGAACCTCACCCCGTACCCAGAGAAACTCCCTTATTGGCAATTGAAAAATTGGAAGCTTCGCACAAAATACTTTTCTCATTTTCTATAGATTGCCAGTAATATTATATCCGTAAATGGTGAATCGATTAATTTAATGGTGACGGGAAAATGGTATCTGAATTATCGAACCAGTTAAGCAACAAGGAGTCGACCTTGAAAGCCAAAGACGAAGAACTTGAGCAGATTTTGAGATCGCATCGCACTGTGATCCGGGTCATAGGAACTGGGGGAGCGGGAAATAATACGCTTACCCGCCTCGCTGAAGTTGGCATCAATGGAGTGGAGACCATTGCGATTAACACCGATGCTCAGTCGCTCTTGCATACTAAGGCGGACAACAAAATATTAATTGGCAAAAATATCTCCAATGGTCTTGGCTCTGGGAGCGATCCCCAAATTGGGGAAGATGCAGCCCGCGAGGACGCAGAGGAGATCAAAAAG
Source organism: candidate division KSB1 bacterium (assembly GCA_034506395.1). Lineage (NCBI taxonomy): Bacteria > Pseudomonadati > Candidatus Zhuqueibacterota bacterium. Next base: position 19,928 of record JAPDPQ010000024.1, read on the forward strand.
AGCCTCGAGGGCAGCGATATGGTGTTTGTGACCTGTGGTCTTGGAGGCGGTACTGGCACGGGCTCAGCACCAGTAATTGCAGAGATCGCCAAGAGCTTAAATGCGCTGACAATATCAGTCGTGACGCTGCCTTTTAGTGAAGAAGGGAGCGCGAGGAAACAGAACGCGATTGCTGGGCTGGAACGACTGCGCGCGAATTCTGATACGGTCATTGTGGTTCAAAACGATAAACTGCTCGACATTGTTCCAGATCTGCCATTAAACGCGGCATTTAAAGTGGCTGATGAAGTGTTAGTCAATGCGGTAAAAGGGATCACTGAATTGGTGACCGAGAAGGGGCTCATTAATCTTGATTTTTCTGATGTCCGATCTGTGATGAAAGATGGTAGCACTGCCATGATCGGTATTGGCGAAAGTGATTCTGAAAACAAAGCTGAAGAAGCTGTGGCTCGGGCGGTCGAAAATCCATTGTTAGATGTAGATATTACCGGAGCGAAAAGCGCGTTAATTCATATCACTGGCGATGAGACAATGTCGATCCGAGATGCTAAAAATATCATTGTCTCCATTGCCAAGAAACTCGCTCCTGATGCCAAGCTGATTTGGGGGGCACGGATCGATGCGAACGCTAAAGGAAAAATCAAAGTGCTGTTGATCGCTACGGGGCTCCAGTCGGATCGCTCTGAACAGCGCGCCGCTTCAACTCCCATGATAGCAGAACCGAAGGCGAGTGTTCCGTCAGCAGCGCCTGCTCCAACAAAGCAGCTCTTTGATATCAAAGATACACCCAAAATTGCAGTTACCCCCGAAGAGACAATTAAAACGGAATTCGAAGAGCCGATGCCACAAGTTAAACCGCAAAAGGTGTTCGATCAGATTTTCCTTGATGAAATCAAGGGCGATTTGCATATATTGAAGGAATCAATTAAGAAGCTTGAAGAAAACAGTTACGATGAAAAGGTATTTCGCAATATCAAAAACGCCTGCATGGCACTTCAGAACTCGGCTCAAATGTTTTCCAACCAGAAATTTGAGGAATTCACGTTATTCATCGGTGAGTTTGTTGAGGAACTATTAACCAAGAAGATTAAAATTACCAATGGATTTCTCCCATATTTTCGGAAAATTCCTAAAATTCTGGACGGGATCATCGCCAATGACAGTGGGGCAATTATCGATGCTCAGCATGTGATCGAAAAATTGACATTATTGATTGATCAACAGGATAATCGTCCCATGCCAAAGCCGAAACCGGCGCGGCCGTTGGAGCGCGAATCGGCTAATATACTTAAAGATGAATTGAAGATCGAGCAAAAGGAAGTCAAAACCAGATTGCGCATGGATGTGAATTGATGGCTGAACCTTTAAGTGAAATTTTGCCAAGGAAACGAATTGCGTGGACATCGGTGCAATAGTTGAAACCTGACTAAATCGTAATTAGAAATAAAAAGGGATCGAGCGGCATTTGATGCCTCACTTGCATCATTTTCTAACGAGTGAACGAGTGAGGCATTTTTTTGCTTAATTTCAAAATGATCGCCTGCAAAAATTGAGATGATCAAGGTAGATTTGTACTTGCGAGGCACTGAATAGGTTGATAATTTGGATTCAGTCAGGCTTTTTTTGAATACGGTTTGAATAAAAACTCACTTTTTTATCTCTTCGACCTCAGGGAGAAACCTGTAAGTCTAAGGATCAAAATATGACCAGGTTCCTCACTTCGTTCGGAATGACATTTTTAATCCAATGGCTTTTTGTTCAGGCACTAAAAATAGCAAGTTCCATAGCTGAAGCCGTATACCATGATCTTTTATCCCCCATTTATTGCTCCAGTTCCTTAAACTCTCCAAGTCTTTTCGTGAAAACAAATAGGACAAGAACTCCCAAGAGAAAATTTCCAGCGAGGATAAGCCAGACGTATTCAGGATGATTCATGGTGCTGAATTGAGAATAGAGCAGAGATGTATAGAAATAGCCGCTCAGCGCACCACCGACTGCAATAGGAAGGAAATTGGAACCCATGTAAAGGCCAGCTTGCTCCTTTGGAGCGATCCAGGTGATGTATTCTTGAATTCGAGGGGAGGCTGTCATCTCACCGATCGCAAAAAGGAAGATGCCAGCGAAGATAAAATTAGGATTCACTACTCGGGCAATGCCAATCATTAACATTCCCAGGGCAGCAATCAGAAGGCCTGTGGAGAAGGTTGGCAATGCTTTGAAACGCTCGGCTATTCTTGATACGATGACTTGAAAGATCATAATGATGTAGCCGGTATGTGAGATCGTCTCGCCGAGAATCCTTCGCACGCCATGCTCATCGACCCGAGAGATGAAGTTGGCAACGGAGCTGCCAAAAATGCTTTTGACGGTTAAATACAGCTGGGCAGTGTCGATTGTGGTATCGACATAAAGAGGACACAAGTTGAAAAATGCCCATAGGGGCAGCCAAAAAAATAGACCAATGATCGCCAAGAACGTAGCGAATTTTAAGTTCGATAAGGCGATGACCAGCTCGTTTAGTTTTGTTTTCAGCGTTGCACCCTCGATTTGCCGAGGAGGCTCTTTATAGAAAAAGATGGTAATTAGCAACATGAGGATGACCCCGGACGCAGCAGCCAGGAATGCGTAGTTCCAGGAGAGCACGCGCAATTTGCCCGCGATAATGGGACCGAACGAAGCACCGATATTCACCATTGCATAAAAAATGCCGAAACCAAGGGTCTTATTGGTCTTATCGGTTACGCTTCGCACTGTTCCAGAGATCAATGGCTTAAATATCCCTGCGGCCAAAGCGATGCTTAGCATCGTGAGCAAAACACCAGAAAAGGATTTCAAGATGATAAGCAACAAAATCGATGGCAAATAGGCAAGGTAAGAAACGATTAAAATTTTCTTAAAACCGAATCGATCAGCAAAGCTGCCAGAAATAACTGGTATTACATATGAAAAGAACAAGAAGATACTCTGAACTGTACCTAAACGCGAGGCTTCAAACTTGAGAACCGTCGTCATATAGATACCGAAACCTACATAGATGCCGTAATAGGCAAACCGCTCCAGAACTTCGATAAGATTGGCGACCCAAAAAACCTTCGGAAAAGGCGTTCTTTTTTCCATCATTCCCTCTTAGCTAATTCGATACATTCTCCATTGGAGGTCGATCATAACTGAATTTTATGGCAGCACAAGTCGTTCTGTTTTAGTACAAATGGAGTTCATCAATAGTTAATTTTAACCTAGGGCAATGAGATCGATGTAATGAAACGTGAGAGCAAATGAGTTGAATTAAGAGAATTCTATAGTTGTCGCGCTAAGGAGTTCGATCAATGAAAATACTGAGGCCCTATGCATAGAACATCCGAAAATAGGCGAGGGCATCAGCAATGGTGCGAGTAATCTGAAGGATCTGGTCCAGGCGGCAGATACTGAATACCTCCTGGATTTTTTCATTTGGGTTGACGTAGATGATCGTGCCACCTTCGCGCCTGGCAGCCCGATAACAGTTGATGAAATTCGCGATCCCAGCAGAACAAATATAAACCAGTTCCGATAAATCAACAATAAAATCGATGGTTTTGGCAGCCAGAAATTTGTCGATGAGTTCCTTGAATTTTGTGACTTCGTTCTGATAAATTTTGTCTTTCAATTTGATCAGGCAAATTCGATTTTCAAGCATGGTATAGCTAATTGATGCGCTGTGCTCCTGAGTCATCACACCTGAGTCACCTAGCAACTCATTTAATTTGGGTTTAAGCTCTGGTGGTTGATCCACATCGAGCATGTGAAGTTCCTTGAGTTTGAACTCAGTGGGCAGCATGCACGAAATGGTCATTCGATCGTTGGCATGCAGCACATTGATGGTGATTCCTTTTTTGGTCAACATAGTGAGGAAATGATCTTCAGAGTATTGGGTGATGTTTCTGGTCCGAAATTCTGGGCGATCTGGCTGCTCAGTGGAGATCAAAATTCCGTTTTTGACTCGATCCAATTTGAGCAAGATAGTGTCTTCTGGCTGTAGATTTCCATGTTTGAACACATTGTCCAGCATCTCGTTGGCGATCCAATTGACCGCAATTTTGGTGTTCTGGAACAATTGCTGATTATCCAGAAACTCCTCAAGATAATCATGAAGATCATCGAAATAGTCGTGATCATACGCATTCAATTTGATACTAAGGATATTCTCTTTGACGCGACTTTTGCGGATGTCGCTCAGAGTAAGTGTGGATGGGGTAGAATCAATTCGCTCTAATGGGGTGTTGTCCAAAAAGTCGCAGCTCGGATCGATATATTGATAGATAGGGACGACCACATTGTGTTTGACAGTGAAATCGCCCAAGAAGATCATTTTGCCATCATATTTTTTATAATTATTTAAGTCCTCGAAAACGCGTTTATGCATCAGGATTTTGCCATGAGCGCCCAGGCTGGTGATGCGCTCAGCCAAATTAATCCCCCGACCGACAATATTTTTCTTGTTGTTGACATCCAACACGATGGAATCCACATTGGTATTTAACCCAATTCGAAGCTTAATCGGCCAATAAGTCGATTGATTGTATTTGGCCAAAATTTCTAGGACGGCCAGAGCGGTTTTCAGATGAATGTCAGGCTCTGGCTTAATGTAATTTAGAATCAACCCATCGCCTGTTGGCAATGCAATGACATCTTCCATCAGTCGGGCATTCAGCTTATCAAGGCAGCTTCGAATGATGCGCGTTAATTGAGCATGGCACTCGTACTGATTAATGGGCTGTAATTTCGAGTAGCCGATAATATCACAAAAAAAGATTTTATTATGAAATGGAATAGGCTCCATGTTTGAAAGATCGCTCATATCCCACACTCGATATAACTGATAAATATCGCACAGGAGTCCATGTGCTTTGCAGATCTTACATAATGATTTACGTCAACGATTTTGATGATCGCCAACGTTGCCCTCGTTTTGTGTTGATTGGATCGTAATTCAACCCCAGTTTAAGCGTGGTAACAATAACAATAAATATTGAAAAAAGCAAGAAAATTTTCAATTCAATATGAATCACAATTTACTTGTCAATCGATGGTTTATAATCATAAATGCGAATCTGAAATTGATGCAAAATCTGGTAGAAATTTTAGCTTGCATCTTTGCGGTAAGTTTTGTATATTTGAGAAACAAAATTTTCATACCAATTTAAAACAATGACGATGATTATCACATATCACTTGAGGGAGTTGTCATCGGTTAAAAGCAATCTTGTTACTGATGCGATAATAAATCTGTGGAGCCAAACCAATTGTTGGCTAATTGAGAGAATTGTGTGCTGTAAAAAGTGTACCAGAGAGCAGTTGACCTGGTACACTTTTTTTTGATATAAAATGATTGTTTGCGATCGGAAATAATGCTGATCGAATAACAGATTTTATGAAATAATCGATTATGCAGTTGAAATACGAGTTAGGGGTAGGAAGAAAACAGGGAATTGGAGGGAGGCAAAAAATCAATTAGCGGGGTTTCGAGATGGGAGGAAGGGGATTTATGTGCTTTTTCAAATGAAGGGGGTGTGAATTTTATTTCGCTGACGAATTGTTATGGAGGCATAATACAAAATGGAACTTTATAAGCTAGTGAAGCTTCAAAAAATAGACACGCGGCTAATGGAATTAGAGGCGATGAAGGGAAATCTTCCTGAGCAGGTTGAAGAGCTGAGAGAAAGACTCGCCAAGTTGCAGGCGGATTTGGTGCGCACCAGAACTGAGCTGGAAGAAACAAAAAAGCAAAGTCGCAATGCGGATTTGGAGCTTCGCACATTAACCGACAAGCTTAAAAAGCATCAAGACCAGCTTTACAGTGTAAAAACCAATAAAGAATATGATGCGATCACCGTTGAGATTGAGAATTTTGAGAAACAGATTGAGGTGACAGAGCTTAGAGGGGTTGAGTTATTAGAGAAAGTTGACCGGCTTGCTAAAGAAGTGACCGGTCTGGAGCAGCAGGTCGCTGAATTCAGTCGAGCACTGAACGAAAGGGAGCAGGAGCTTCAGCACCGGCTGGCTGAGACCAATGCTGAGCACGAACAACTGATGGCGAGGCGGGATGCGCTGGTTTCAAACCTTGATCGGAGATTATTTGCCAGTTATGAGCGGATTCGAAAAGGGCGCAACGGAACCGCGTTAGCTGAGGTTGTAAACTATACTTGTAGTGCCTGCTATGCCACGATACCAGCACAAACAGTGGTGGAAGTCCGCAAAATGGATCGGATAATTAATTGCGAAGTTTGTGGTCGAATTTTGGTGATTACCAATGAACGGCTGGAAAAACGATTGAGCATAGATGCCGAAAGCGCAGTTTGATTTATTGAGCGATAGCGGATTTGCATAGGGTTGGCTTCATCATTCCAAAGTAAGGCAGACGATCGCGTTCGTCCGCCACAGGGCGGACGGATGAGGAAAGTCCGAACTCCACAGGGCAGGACGCCTCATAACATGAGGGAGGAGTGATCCTACGGAAAGTGCCACAGAAAAGATACCGTCCGCCAGTCGGCGGATAAGGGTGAAAAGGTGGGGTAAGAGCCCACCGGTCCACTGGTAACAGGGGACGCACGGTAAACCCCGTCCGGAGCAAGACCAAATAGGAGAGGAGAAGTGGCCCGCTTCGCTTGACTCTCGGGTAGGTCGCTTGAGGTCCATCGTGAGGTGGATCCCAGATGAATGATCGTCCTCGACAGAATTCGGCTTATGACTTGCTTTGGTTTGATGAAGCCCCATTTTTATTGCTGAAGGTGAGGTTGATTAAATGAATTTAAAGTGGGTTCTGCTAAATGAATATGACAAAGAAACGGTCGATCGATTTGCACAGCAGTTACATATCCCACCTATTTTCTCAAAGATCCTATTGAGCCGCGGAATTGACACTTATGAGAAAGCGTGGTTATTTTTCCGTGGCAATTTGACTCACCTGCATGACCCATTTCTGCTCAGAGATATGAATAAAGCCGTGCAACGGATTCTCCGAGCGATCCAGCAGCAAGAACGCATTTTGATCTATGGGGATTACGATGTTGATGGGATCACTGCTGTTTCAATGCTTTATTTGCTGTTAAAACAAATCGGTGCAGATGTCCACTTTTATATTCCCCATCGGATTCGAGAGGGATATGGGATTTCTTTGGCTGGGATTGAAGAGGCAGCTCGGCTTGGTACTCGGCTGATCATTTCAGTGGATTGTGGCGTCACCGCTGTCCGAGAGATCGAATATGCCCAACAATTAAACATGGATGTTATTGTGAGCGATCATCATGAGCCTGGAAAGCGGTTGCCCCAAGCATACGCCATGTTGAACCCAAAATGCCCCGAGTCGAACTATCCGTTTCATGAATTAGCAGGGGTTGGCGTTGCTTATAAATTGGCCCAGGCGTTGGCTCAAGCTTTGGATTTAGATGCTTCGATAATCGAAGATTTCGTCGATCTGGTTGCAATTGGCAGCGCCGCCGATATTGTGCCATTGGTTGATGAAAATCGGATTTTCGTGAAAGAGGGCCTGAAACGCCTCAATCAAACAACCCGACCAGGGCTGAAAGCGCTGTTACAGGTAGCTGGATTGCTGAACAAACCAATTAGCACCGGTCAGATCGTCTTCATTATCGCGCCGCGGATCAATGCGGTAGGACGGATGGGAAACGCCGAGCGGGCCATTGAACTGTTCACCACGCAAGATCATGACCGAGCGCTCGAGATCGCCAATTTGTTCGAAACCGAAAACCGGCAACGAAAGAATATCGATGAAGAAACCTTCAAAGCGGCGCAGCAGATCATCGAGGATAATTATGATTTATCCAGCTATTACAGTTTGGTCGTCGATCAGGTAGGATGGCACCCAGGAGTGATCGGGATTGTGGCCTCGCGATTGGTAGAAAAATATTATCGTCCCACTGTGATGATCTCAGTAGATGAGAATATCGGCAAAGGTTCGGCGCGAAGCATTTCCGGTTTCGATATCTACCTGGCGCTCAAACAATGTGAAGACTTGCTCATCGGTTTTGGCGGCCATAAATACGCAGCCGGCCTGACAATTGCTCGGGACAAAATCGATGCGTTCCGTCAACGCTTTAACGAAATATCGCAGCAACAGCTTACCGAGGATTTGCTATGCCCGAAACTCAGAATCGATGGAGAGATCCGATTAAGCGATATCAATGCCACTTTTTACAAATTTCTCAAACTACTGGCACCATTTGGTCCTCAAAACATGCGCCCTGTATTTTTGTCTCAAAAGCTTCAAGTGATTGGTACGCCAACCATAGTGGGGAACAATCACTTAAGGTTTAAAGTAAGACAGGATGGCATCGTGATGGATGCGATTGGTTTCAATTTGGGCGACCTTGTTTATCGGATTGAGCCTGGAGCGAACAATCTAGACATGGCATACGTTATAGAGGAAAACACCTATTTGGGACGAACCACATTGCAATTACGGGTAAAGGACTTGAGGTAAGCTTTCGCCAAATAATTCAATTTGAATAAATCTTTATTCGATTGACACGCGACGGTTTCAATTGAATTCTTGAGAGGGGTCAATGAATCGAATCAGAACGCTTGTGATTTTTAGCTTATGTGTCCTGCTGGTGAATTGTTCAAAAAAAGATAAGGGATCTTCCACGCATGCAAAAGTTAGCTTTGCTGACTCGACGGTGGTAGCGATCGTGAATGGGGAGGCGATTCATTATGATGATGTCAAACAAGTCATCAGCCAATTTTTAAATCAATTGGGCAAAGACGTAAATCAGTTTCAACATCTTGCCTCCGATACCATGCTTTGGAATGATGCACTGGACTGGATGATTTCCCTGAAGCTATTGACGCAGGAGGCCAAACGGCTCGATATCAAAGCAGATAGCAATGAGGTGAGGCTTGCCCTGAGCAATATTAAGCGAAGATTTCCGAATGAGCAAAAGTTCTTTGAGGCGTTACAGCAGTCGAATCTCACTTTGGAGCAATTTCAAATCAATCTTGCCCAGGAGCTGACAGTTCAGAAACTATTAGAACAACAGATTGCTTCTCAGATCAAGGATGTCACGGATGACGAAGCGCTCAAATATTATCAGGACCATGGGGAGGAGCTGATGCAACCGGAACAAATCCGAGTGCATCATATTTTGTTTAAGGTGTCTGAAACTGCTGATCCTGAGAAAGTCAAGGCGGTAGAGGCCAAGGCACAACGGGTGTTGGACCGGATCAAAAAAGGGGAGGATTTCGAGACGCTAGCCCGACAATATTCGGAAGATCCAGCTTCTGCACTCCGCGGTGGGAATATTGGTTTCTTTTCACGGGGAGATATGATAAAGAATTTCGAAGACGCCGCATTTGCCCTGAAGGTAGGGCAGGTGAGCGATCTGGTTCGAACCCAATTAGGCTTTCATATTATCCGATTAGACGAGCGGAAAAGCAGCCAGAAAATGCCATTCGAAGAAGTAAAACTTGCCATTAAAGCTCGGCTCAAGCAAGAGCAGTCCAATGCACTGTTTCAGCAGTATGTCGCGGCACTCAAATCCAAGGCAGAAATCAAGCTTCGCGGCAAAGCATAAGGCGAAATCAGAACATATTGAGCGATTCAGGTTAAAAATCATTTGTGTTTGTTGCATCGAATGAAATCTGAAAAAAGAATGCGATTCCTGCGAATTCAGAAATCTGATAACTTGGGTCGCTCATTGATCTAAATTCGGTCATAGTGCTCATTTTGTCGAAGACAATTTCTATGTCTTATTTCCGTTATTTTGAAAAAAATTCCTGCTGCCGAAATGTACGGGGCTTAGTCGAATCATCTTTCCTCAAAATTTCTTGGTTATCCTCATGGCAAATCGTTCCCTTCAACGCAAATCAAATTGATCAACCTTTATTGTTTGGGCTCACCTCCAAAAGAAATCAGCAGATTTGCACCAATATACAAACTCACCCAAATTATAACTCTAACCAAAGGAGCATTTTATGAAGCCAGAAGATGAACGAGGTAAGATATGGTTTAATGGGAAGTATGTTGATTGGTGGGATGCAAAAATTCATGTGATGTCGCATTGCGTGCATTATGGAACGTCAATTTTCGAAGGCATGAGGTGTTATGAAACGCAAAAAGGTTCGGCGATTTTCCGACTGCATGATCATATCAAACGGTTTTTTGATTCAGCCAAAATTTATCGGATGGATATTCCATTTTCGATGGCGGAAATCGAGCAAGCTTGCGTTGATATTGTCAGAGTGAATCAATTGAAATCTGCTTATATTCGGCCTTTGGTGTTTCGGGGTTACAACACATTAGGGGTAGATCCTTCAGCTTGTCCAGTGGAAGTGGTCATTGCGGTATTGAACTGGGGGGCCTATCTTGGGGAGGATGCATTGACAAAAGGGGTCGATGTTCGGGTTTCCTCGTGGCATCGGATGCATCCCAATACTCATCCTGCGCTCGCCAAGACCGGGGCGAATTATATGAACTCCCAGTTGATCAAATGGGAGGCAAAAATTGACAATTATGCGGAGGGAATTGCATTATCCAGTCAAGGATTTGTGAGCGAAGGAAGCGGAGAAAATATTTTTTTGGTTCGCAACAACGAGATTTTTACCCCAACTGTGGGCTCATCAATTTTGCCGGGAATTACTCGCGATTCCGTATTTAAGATTGCGCGGGAATTGGGTTATGAAGTGAAAGAGATGTTGATTCCTCGCGAGATGCTTTACATTGCAGACGAGCTGTTCTTTACTGGAACAGCGGCTGAGGTTTCACCGATCCGATCAGTAGATAAGATTGTAATTGGGAGTGGCACAGTTGGACCGATTACAAAACAGATTCAGAATCGTTTTTTTGAAATTGTGAGAAGCGGAAACGATGGCGGCTATAATTGGCTGACCTTCATCAATTGATTTGCCAGTACTTTTTGATATCGCGTCATTGAAAGAGGGAACGAAGCGACGAGACCATCTTATCAAACTTGAAAATCTAAAATGGAAAATATTATCCAAAAATTGCCCCACGAAACTCACGAAAGGACACGAAAATTATTCTTTGCGATCGCACTTTAGCATCAATTTGTGTTTTTCGTGGGGCAAAAATTTGTTGCATGTATCGCTTGAGTTCATTTTAGAAATGCGGGTATAATTTTACAAAATGACTAGATTTTTTTGCCCGGAACAAACTTGACTATTGATTGTAGAATCCCAAAAATTATAGACGACGATCAAAGATTATGAGCTCGCGAAGACGCGCACGAGAATTAGCAGTTCAGGCGTTATATGCGCTTGAGCTATCGCAAAACCCAGTTGATGAGGTCAAACAAGATGTGATTGAGCAGCAAAATGATGCCGTAGCGGTGAAGGCTTTTGCTGAACAGCTCTTCACCGCGACGGTGGAGCATTGTAGCGAACTGGACGAAATCATCAAACACAAGGCTGTCAATTGGGATTTTGAGCGAATAGCAATATTAGATAAGCTGATCCTCAGGCTGGCGATCTGTGAATTTCTTTACTTCGAAGATATTCCGCCGAAAGTGAGCATTGATGAGGCGATCGAAATCGCTAAAAAGTTCAGCACTGCCAAAAGTGGTCAATTCGTGAATGGGATTCTGGATGCTGTGCTTTTGGAACTCCGATCCACCAATCGCCTGCACAAGACCGGTCGAGGGTTGATTGAGACCACCAGCCAATAGCTGAACTTTATGGATATTGATCAGTATAAAAGCTATACTTGATGCGAATTGTTTCGAGATTTTGGTAGGGAGAAGCAATGCTGGAAAAAATTTTGACCCTCATATTTGGCAGCAAACATGAGCGGGACATAAAGCGGATTAGACCGATTGTGGCTGAGATTAATGAATACTATCAACAATTTCATGAATTGTCGGACGATGCGCTTCGATACAAGACTATCGAGTTTAAACGTCGAATCCAGGAGCGAGTCAGCGATATTCAGGATCAGATTTATGATTTGCAGCAACAATTGCGTGAGGATGTGGACAGCGATGTCCCGATCGATACCGAGCGGATTAGAGAGGAAATAAAGGCATTAGAGAAAGAAGAGAAAGAAGCTATCGATGAAGTGCTTCTCGAGTTGATGCCCGAGGCTTTTGCTGTGGTCAAGGAAGCGTGCCGTCGCTTGGTGGGGCATTCCTGGTCAGTGAGCGATATTCCGATTACCTGGGACATGGTGCCATTTGATGTGCAATTGATCGGTGCAGTAGTATTACATGAAGGCAAGATAGCCGAGATGGCAACTGGCGAGGGCAAAACGCTGGTAGCGAGCTTGCCGTTGTATCTTAATGCCTTGGTTGGCAAGGGTGCACATCTGGTGACGGTCAACGATTATTTAGCTCGACGCGATTGCGAATGGATGGGCAAGATTTATGAGACGCTTGGCTTGGCGCCGGCATTTATTACTAACGATATGAATCCATCGCAGCGCCAAAAGGCATATAATGCGGACATCACCTATGGCACTAACAACGAGTTCGGTTTCGACTATCTGCGGGACAATATGGCCATTCGGGTGGAGGATGTGGTGCAACGGGGGCATTATTATGCCATCATCGATGAGGTGGATTCCGTCCTGATCGACGAAGCACGGACCCCATTGATCATTTCCGGTCCAGTGGAGCATTCAACGCAGCGCTTCGATGAAGTGAAGCCGCGAGTAGCCCAATTGGTCCGCAGCCAAACCAATCTGGTCAATAAATTGATCGCTGAGGCGGAACATCTGCTTGAGCAAGGGGAAGAATATGAAGCTGGGAAGAAGTTACTCCAGGCGAATCGGGGTGCCCCCAAAAACAAGCGGCTGATTAAGGTGCTTCATGAGCCTGGGGCCAAAAAACTGATCCATCGCGTTGAAATGGATTATTTGCGAGATAAGCGCCTGCACGAATTGGATGAGGAACTCTACTATTCGATCGATGAGAAGACGCATGTCATTGACCTGACCGAGAAAGGTCGGGAGGCTTTGTCTCCCAATGATCCTTCCATGTTCGTATTGCCAGATTTAGCGACAGAGCTGGAGCAAATAGACAAGGACCCAAATCTTGATGAGGCGGCAAAACAAGAGGCCAAATCGCGGGTGCAAGCTGAATACGCAGAGAAGAGCGAACGCATTCATAATATCACCCAATTGTTACGGGCATATTCGCTGTATGAGCGCGATGTCGAATATGTCGTCACCGAGGACGGGAAAGTGGTGATTGTGGACGAGTTCACTGGCCGATTGATGCCCGGACGCCGATATAGCGATGGGCTGCATCAGGCGATTGAGGCGAAAGAAGGGGTGAGGATCGAGCGCGAGACCCAAACATTAGCCACGATTACGCTGCAAAACTTTTTCCGGCTGTACCAGAAGCTGGCGGGAATGACTGGTACCGCAGAGACAGAGGCGCATGAGTTCTGGCAGATCTACAAGCTGGATGTGGTTGTAATTCCGACCAATGAGCCAGTGCGTCGGATCGACTATAACGATCAGATCTATCGCACCAAGCGAGAGAAATATAATGCAGTGATTGCAGAGATCGAAGAAATGCATCGCAAGAATCGACCAGTGCTGGTAGGGACGATTTCGGTTGAGGTCTCTGAAACATTGAGCCGAATGTTAAAGCGAAAGGGCATCAAGCATTCGGTGCTGAACGCTAAATATCATAAAGAAGAAGCCCAGATTGTGGCCAAAGCGGGGCAACCTGGGATGGTGACTATTGCTACCAATATGGCGGGTCGCGGGACCGACATCAAGTTAGGCAAAGGAGTTGTTCTCTGCGATGGGGGCTGTTATCTGGTTGATGACAATGGTCGGCCCATCCCAAAAGACCTCGATCTGAGCCAATGTGAGGCGGATGTACCGTGTGGCCTTCACATCATTGGCACAGAGCGGCATGAATCGCGCCGGATCGATCGACAACTGCGCGGCAGAAGCGGTCGGCAGGGCGACCCTGGTTCATCTCGGTTTTATCTCTCGTTAGAAGATGATCTGATGCGGCTATTTGGCTCGGAGCGCATCGCCAGCGTAATGGATCGCCTCGGGGTTCAAGATGGCGAGGTCATCCAGCATCCGATGATCAACAAATCTATCGAACGCGCGCAGAAACGCGTCGAGATGCACAACTTCGAAATTCGGAAACATCTGCTGGAATATGATGACGTGATGAACCAACAGCGCGAAGTAATCTATAAGATGCGGTCCAATGCTTTAAGAGGGGAAAATCTCAGAGATGTGATCCTCGACATGATCGACCAGATTGTTGAGGATCGTGTAGAATTGCATGTTGGTGACCAGAAATACGTCGAGGATTGGAATTGGGCCGGGCTGAACAAAGACCTGCAACGCTTCTTTTTGCTCAGCCCGATGTATCACGATGGGAGTGAAGTTCCTCCAGGGTTGACCAAAGAACTGCTGATCGAGCAAATCAAGGAGAAGGCTCGTGCCAATTACGCGCTGCGTGAACGGACGATTGGCAAAGCGAATATGCGAAAGCTGGAACGGCTGGTCATGTTGCAACAGATTGATATCGAATGGCGAGACCATTTGTATGAGATGGATCAATTGAAAGAGGGGATTGGATTACGGGCTTACGGTCAGAAGGACCCGCTAATTGAATACAAAAGTGAAGGTTTTCGCGCCTTCACTGACATGTTGGCCCGCATCAACGAAGGCGTGGTAGAACTGATTTTCAAGGCGCAGATTCGCGATCAATCTCAATTTGTCCCACGCCGTCGGCCGCGAGTGTTGAGTGAAGTCCATGATTCTAGCGCTGGGATGGGATTTCGCACCGCAGCCGCCACCGCCTCCGCTGCTGGTCAACAGACATTGCCGCAGCAGCCAGCTCCAGGCAAAAAAGTCCCAGTGGTGGTCGGTCCCAAAGTGGGACGAAATGACCCCTGTCCTTGTGGCAGCGGCAAAAAATATAAAAAATGCCATGGTCGTTGAGATTTATTCGAAAATATGAGAGCATCAATTCGAAACCACGAAGCCAGAGCTTCGCGGTAATTCCCATTGGAAAATACTCGCGTCCTATATCCAGAAATATTGGAAGGCGATTTCACCAAATTTCTAATTGGGCCGATGAATGTTCAATGCACTGTTCTGATAAATAAAATTTTCTTGTTTCGAAGAAAAAACGCTTGCATTCAGCAGCTTTGTTGTCTATATTCTCATAAGTTTTTTATATTGGTAAGCTCGAATTGATTATGATTCAAAGCACCATCACCAATTGAGCGAAAATGGATGAGTGGGATCGGTGGTTTCTGAAAATCTGAAAAAAACGGGCATTGACCTGCTGGGGATTGACAAAACGAGTGAGAGAAATTCAAGACGTAGCGCGAAGAGCTTTTTAATTGCGCTGCTCATTAAATGTTTGTAATAACGCTTGCTTTTGAAAGAAATAATGCTATATTAAAGCAAACCCCAATAGGAGATGAGAATCAGCCCGAAGAAGCAGAAGGAGTGAGGAAAAAATGAATGAGCGCATATTGGAAATCGTAGCTTACATTGTCAATGCGATGCAATCCAGCTTAGATGATGCGCTGTTTGGCCATATTGAGAATCTCTCTCAAGCATTGATGGAACAAGGCTACACGGAGAATGAGATCAATTCTGCTTTTTCCTGGCTGATTGAAAAAATGCCTTCAGAAGCTGATTCAAATCTAACCAACGAATCGAATTCTGCTGACTATGGCGTTCGCACATGGCACAGTTTCGATCCTCCCCCGCTTTCCCCGGCTGGCAGCAATGCCCCAATTCAATTGCGCGAATTAGATATTATCGGAGACGAAGAAATCGAACAGATCTTGGCTCAAACGTTGAAGCGCGGCAGGCAAGGGATTTCCATTGCGGAGATTAAGGCATTGGTATCCAGCTTGGTTTTCACCACGGATCCGCTCATTGATGGTTCGTTTTTTGTCTACAATAAAAACAATCAAGTTCACTAATTTGATAACGTGTGTTTCCATATATGGCGCAATCTCTTGTCATTGTTGAATCCGTTGCTAAGACCAAAACGATTAAAAAGTTTTTAGGGAAAGATTACGAGGTTATCCCTTCCGTCGGGCACATCAAAGATCTCCCGAAGCAACAATTAGGGGTGAATATCGAGGATGGTTTTGAGCCGAAATATATCACCATTCGGGGCAAGGGCAAAATATTAAATGAAATGAAGAAGGCGGCGGAAGTGGCGGATCAAGTTTATATTGCCACAGACCCAGATCGTGAAGGGGAGGCTATTGCCTGGCATATTTACGAAGAGCTCAAACTAAAGAACGATCGGATCAAGCGAATTCTCTTCAATGAGATTACGGAGCGGGCGGTATTAGCAGCGATCCAAAATTCACAGTCTATCGATATCAATAAAGTCGAAGCGCAAAAGGCCCGTCGGGTGATGGATCGGTTGGTCGGTTACCAAGTAAGTCCGATCCTTTGGCAGACAATCTATCGCGGCCTGAGTGCCGGCCGGGTCCAATCGGTGGCATTGCGATTAATCGTTGAGAGAGAGCGCGAAATCCTTGCTTTTGTCCCACAGGAATATTGGACGATCACGGCCAAACTTCGGGGTGAAAAAACCGAGCCATTCTTGTCCAAACTGATCAAAGTGAATGGCAAAAAAGTTGATATCAAAAACCAGGAAGCGGCTCAAAGAATAGTAGAAGACCTGCGCAACAAGGTCTTTGTTATCAAAGCGATCACCAAAAAGGAGATAAGTCGCAAGCCAGATGCTCCGTTTACTACCAGTACCCTGCAGCAAGAAGCCGCCAAGCGATTGGGTTATACATCCAAACGCATCATGCTTATTGCCCAGCAGCTTTATGAAGGGATTGAATTGGGCGAAGAGGGGAGCATCGGTCTAATTACATACATGCGAACGGACTCGACACGGATCGCTGATGAGGCGATCACCGCTGCCAGAGAATATATCGCGACCAATTACGGCCTTGAATATCTCCCTAAAGAGCCAAGAATTTACAAAACCAAAAAAGGAGCCCAAGATGCCCACGAGGCAATTCGACCTACCTCAATGAAGCGCGAGCCCCGCAAGATCAAAAAATATTTAACCGCTGAACAATACAAATTGTATGAATTGATCTGGAACCGCTTCATCGCCTGCCAGATGAGCGATGCGAAATTGGATCAGACGACAATCGACATTGATGCAGGCATCCTTGTTCAAAATGAAGTCAAAGCGGATTATCAATTCAGAACCACTGGTTCGGTAGTCAAATTCCGTGGCTTTTTACAAGCTTATGGGGATTATATTGAGAACGGGAAGGAATCGGAACCTCCAGATGAGTTGGAAGACGTTCAGCAATTTATTCCGAAACAATTGCGTGTCGGCGAAATACTAACGCTGATCGATCTATTGCCCAACCAGCATTTTACCAAACCACCCGCGCGATATACGGAGAGCAGTCTGGTGAAGGAGCTGGACAATCTGGATATCGGTCGTCCCAGTACCTATGCCCTGATTATCAGCACTTTATTGGCGCGGAAGTATGTCCAAAAAAATGGACGGCAACTTGTGCCGACCGAATTGGGGTTTACGGTGAACGATATTTTGATCCAGCATTTTCCATCGATATTCAATGTAAAATTTACAGCGCAAATGGAGGCTGAGCTGGACAAGATCGAGTCGGCAGAGAAGGACTTTCGCGCAGTCATGAACGATTTCTATCATCCATTCAGCCGCGCCCTTGAGCAGGTCAACTCCAAAAAGGAGGTCATCCGAGAGGCCTTGATGCAGGATACGGCGGAGTATTGTCCGGAATGCGGCAAGCCCCTGGTCATTCGATGGGGACGAAATGGTAAATTTATCGGATGCAGCGGCTATCCCGAATGTCGCTATACCCGACCGATCGAACAAGACCAGATGCAAACCGATCAGAAGTGTGATAAATGCGGTAAGCCTATGGTCGTTAAACAGGGACGCTTCGGTCGATTCTTGGCCTGCTCTGGCTACCCTGAATGCAAAAATATTAAACCTTTTTCCTTAGGGATTCGCTGTCCCAAGGAGAATTGTGATGGCATGATTGTCGAGCGGAGGACGCGCCAGGGCAAGGTTTTCTATGGTTGCAGCAGATACCCGGATTGCGATTTTGCTACCTGGTATCAGCCCATCGCCATTGAGTGCCAAAATTGCAAATCCCCTTATCTTGAGCAGCGCCAATCGCAAAAAGAGGGAACTTATCTCTATTGTCCAAAATGCAAGACCAAGTATGAAGAAAGTGCAGACAGTGAATAGCTCCCCCATTGCTTCCAATTGGGATCATATGATTGACCAATTTTTTCATTCAATGAGCACCGAGCGAGTTTATTCGGAAGATACGCTAACTGCTTATGGGATAGATTTGCGACAGTTTATCGGTTTTTTAGAGGAGCGTTTTGGACCAACGATTGGGCCCGAGGCGATCACGAAACAGATCCTGCGCCAATTTTTAGCGAACCTTAAAGCCCGGGGCTATCAATCCAGCAGCATTAATCGCAAAATCGCTTGCCTGAAATCGTTCTTCGGTTATCTGCATCGTCATCGTATCATATCAAAAAATCCAGCCAGCGGAATATTTTCGCTGAAGGCCATGAAGAAAATTCCTGTGACGTTAACTTATCAGCAAATCAAACAAGCCTTGACCCTGCCAGATACCAATACCCCTATCGGTTGTCGTGATGCTGCAATTATTGAGCTGTTTTATGGAACAGGCATTCGCTTACGAGAGTTAGCGAATCTGAAGCTATCCGATTTGGATTTTGCCAATGGGGTAATTCGAGTATCCGGCAAGGGGAACAAACAGCGATTAGTTCCTTTCGGAGAATTGGCTAAAATTGCACTAAAAGATTATTTGGAGGTGAGAGCAGAATTCCTAAAAAAAAGCATAACGAGAACAGTGAGCTCTTTATTCCTGAATAAGCATGGGCATCCATTATCGCGACGCGGCATCGAGCGAAGGGTAGAAAAGTACTTGCAACAGGTCGCTGCAACTGGTACCCATCCCCATGCGCTTCGGCATTCTTTTGCTACGCATTTACTGGATGGTGGCGCTGACTTAATGGCTGTGAAAGAATTGTTAGGCCATTCCAGTTTGGCCGCTACTCAAATTTATACCCATGTTTCAAAGGAACGACTCAAAGAGATTTATCGGTTAGCCCATCCACGTGCTGATCGAGATTAAAATCATCCCTTTCTTGTGCAGTTTCACTTCAATTTTAATTCATAAGGAGGCTTCCTATGAGAATCAATTTCACCGCCCGTCATTATAAGTCTTCCCCAAGACTTAAAGAATATGCTCAAAATGAAGTATCCCGATTGGAAAAATTCTACGATGGGATCGTTAGTTGTGACATCATATTGGATTATCAGAAGGAGATTCAAATTGCGGAACTAAATGTAACCGTTTACGGGCAGGTCTTAACAGTGATTGAGAAATCGGATGATATTTATAAATCGATCGATATGGCCGTGCAAAAGATGGAGCGAAAGCTAAAACGTTATAAAGAGAAAAAATTTCAGCAATACGCAAATAGCAAGCCCACAGTTTAATGGTTAGTGGTCTGGCGGTTCCTCATTTGAGGCGAAATTGTGTTGGCTTGTGACTGCGGGCGTGTAACCCGAATTCGATGGGTCGATCGCTGGCAGTGCTGCAGTGCGAAGGAAATCAATATTCGACTAAATCGGCCTGCCAGCGATCGACGCACAATATCGGCTATGATCCGCAAAAATATGGTCAAGTCGCTATGGCTATGAACGAATTAACCGTTGAAAAACTTTATGAAGACAATCGGAACCGACTTAAGTTGACAGTCTTGAATGACTGCTTCAGTTTTCATAAAAAGATCAAAGAGAAAGAAGTCCATCGCCCTGGTCTGGCGCTCAGTGGTTTTGTTGACGTTTTTACCTTCAGGCGAGTTCAGGTCATTGGCAATACGGAGCTGGCGTTTTTGGAGACACTGACTCCAACCAAGCTCGAATCCAGTCTCAGAAAAGTTTTCGAGTTCGATATCCCATGCATCATTATCACTGAAAATAATCAGCCTCCAGATCAATTTGTTGCGATTGCCAACGAGAAGAAGATCACGATTCTTCGGAGCAGTTATTCCACCACTCATGTCATTCAGATGCTTAGCAACTATCTGGAAAGGGAATTTGCTCCGACCAAGACGATCCATGGATCGTTGGTCGATGTTTATGGCGTGGGTGTGCTGATCACTGGTAGGAGCGGAATTGGCAAAAGCGAGGTGGCCTTGGACCTGGTCGAACGCGGCCATCGGCTGGTGGCTGATGATGTGGTATATTTGAAGCGGCATCCTGAAGGCATCCTGATCGGCTATTGCAGCGAAGCCCTCTTGCACCACATGGAGATTCGGGGGATCGGTATCATTGATGTTTGCAGCATATTCGGCGTCCATGCCGTTCGATTTCAGAAACGGGTTGAAGTGGAGATCCATTTAGAGGATTGGGAGGAAGGTAAAGATTATGATCGCACTGGATTAGAAGAGTACTATTCGACTTATTTGGACGTACAAATCCCTGTGGTAAATTTGCCGATTTTCCCTGGCAAGAACATAACAGTTCTGGCGGAGGTGATCGCCCAGAATCATTTGCTCAAAATTTATGGGCAGCATACGGCGAGAGAATTTAACGAGAAATTGAAAGAGCGCATCAAAGCAAGCACCACTTTGAAAGATTATCTTTTTTATGACACAGAATAATCAAAGCCATCTGGAGAACGAATTGAGACAACTATGATCGGTGGAATTATACTTACTCATGGTACCATTGGTGAGGCACTGCTGGAAGCAGCATCGTCGATTCTCGGCGAGGTAAATGATGCTTACGCCTTGTCCACGGCAACGTTGTCGATGCAGCGCTTGAACATAGAATTGAAGCAGATTCTTTCAGAACGCCAATGGTCTGGAGGGGCAATTATCATGGTGAGTCTTATGGGAGGAAGTTGCTGGAATTCAGCAGTCGCCGTTGCTCGACAATTGCCTCGGATCGAAGTGGTGTCTGGCGTGAATTTATCGATGCTGCTTTCTTTTTTTACAAAGCGAGATCGCTATGAGATTTCAGAATTAGCGGATATCATCAAAGAGGATGGCATTCGGGGAATTTGCAAATTTGTCATTGGATCAGATTAAGTGGTGGAAGTGTTATGCCTTTGGTGTTAGTTCGAATTGACGATCGCCTCATTCATGGCCAGGTGGTGGTTGGATGGGGTTTGCAGCTTAAGCCTGATCGGATTGTGCTCTGTAATGACGCCATTGCCGAATCGCCATGGGAACGAGAAATCTACATGGGAACAGAGGCCAGTGCTCCATATCCCTTGAAGGTTTCTGTCCTTAGCATTCAAGAGACGGTTCAATTAATTCAAGACGACGAGATCCAGCGTGAGCGCATCATTTTATTGGTCGAAACGCCGCAGGATGTTTTGGAGCTGGCAAAGGCTGGTCTGGAAATTAAAAAAATAAACGTTGGGGGAATGCACTATCGGCCTGGCAAACGTCGCATTGCTCCTTATATCTTCGTCGACGATGAGGATATTGCCTGCTTCAAAGCCATCAGCGCGATGAAGATCGAGCTGGAAGGCAAAGAAGTACCAGGGAGCAAAAGCATCAATATCATTCAAGCAATTGGTGCGATAGAACAAGGATCTGGAACTTAATCTCGATAAAAAAAATATTGACTTTTATTGTAAAATGTATTATCTTTAGGCCCGAAAAATAACGTTGGCGCTTTAGCTCAGTCGGTAGAGCAACGGACTGAAAATCCGTGTGTCCCCAGTTCGATTCTGGGAGGCGCCACAGAAAAAGCCGTTACATCGCGCGTGTAACGGCTTTTTTATTACAGCCCTATTCGATCCTGTTAACCAAAACCAAATGGCTTTGCGATATCGCGCCTTTTGATTCAAGCTTTCAGAAACAATGAATCGTTTCGTATCCGATTAGCTCAAAAATTGGTTAAGATACAGCGAACCGTGGGGGCGAATGCTCAGCACCAGGGCCTTACCGGTCCCGTAAATGGACTCAATTAACTGAATATAGTCGGTCACGGCACTAATTGGCAGGAATACCTGGATGGTGCCAGCAAATCCACCTCCATGAACGCGGCAGGCGCCTTCGCCAAGATCGGAGATAAATTTTTCGGTTACCGCTAATGCTAATGCCACGCCTTGTTCACGGATGTTTTTCGTCGTATAGATATTTTGCAGCCATTTGAATGACGAATTGCCCGATTCATTGACCAGCATTAAAAATCGCTTGAAATCTCCTTTTTCCAATGCCGAAACTTGCTCCAACACTCTGGTATTATCGCCTATAAAATGGATCGCCCTGAGAATTGCCCGGTCGCCGACCCGCGATCGAATTTCATTGATTTTAGCGATCAAATCGTGATAGCGAATCTGGCGACAGACTTCTGCACCTAACTCACGAGCAACTGCTTTCATTTCTTGAGGCACTGCGGCGTATTCGTCGGTCAGATCGGCATGATTCCCACCGGTATCTACTACCAGTAAGCTGTAGTTCTGCGAGGCAAAATCGAAATGAACTTTGCGCACTGTTGGCTCTTTGGGGTTCAAAAAATCAATGGTGATGATCCCTCCGACAGCACACGTGGTTTGATCCATCAGGCCGCATGGCTTGCCAAAGTACTCATTCTCAGCATATTGGCCGATGAGGGCAATGGTTTGAGCCGGGATCGAATTGTTATTGAACAAAGAGTTGAAAATCGTCCCGATCAATACTTCAATGGAAGCGGAGGAGCTCAATCCAGAGCCCGGCAAAACATCGCTGGTTACCACGGCGTTGAACCCACCGATATGAAAGCCAGACTGTTTAAATCTGGCAGCAATACCGCGAATCAGCGCCGAAGTAGTACCAACCTCCCGAGCTACTTTATCCAGTTGATCCAAGTTCACCACGAATGGTTGTGGATAGCCTTCGGAATGAACTGTCACTGTATTGGTCTGATTGATCGCCGCAACAGCGATGGAATCCAGATTTACGCTTGCAGCTAACACTCGGCCATGGTTGTGATCGGTGTGGTTTCCTCCGATCTCCGTTCGACCCGGAGTGCTGAACAGATGAAGATCGGTTTGATGGAACATCTGATTGAATTTTTCAATCAAGCTGTCGAATCGCTTGATCTTCGACTGGATCACCAAGTCATCCCGGGTACAATAAATCTCTTTAAAAACTGATCTCAAGTTTTGAAGTGTCGAAATCATAATTTTATCCCACAATTTGAAATAAAAAGGAACTAACTTATCCGCCTCACATCAAGCAAATATCATCAGCGACGAAGCAAACGGACCAAATTCAAATTTCAAAACGAGGCCGTATCGCACCAAAAAATCCTTGTGAATGATAATTTTTTGATCATGAACTTCGGATAATTATAGCAGATTAATTTGCATCAATCTTCATCCGATGACCAGCACCACTCAATAATGGACGAGTGGTGCTGGCCTCAATAACCTTTCAGTTTGAATTGGACGACCGGTACGCTTTAATTGATGGAACTAAAAAAGCGAGCCCAACGGCCAGCATAATCGCACCCCACCATAAGCTGGGATTGATATTGGATAGCACTGTTTTTTGTTGTGGGTAAAAAATATAATAGACGCCGGTCGATAGAATGATTGCTCCTAATAACGTCAGCATGACGCCGACAAAAAACCAGATGGATAACATTTTTTGTTCTGACATAAACGAAATCTCCCTCTTTGCAGTGGCTGGAATGATGCAAGGAAAAAGGCGCATAGGATTTGTGCCACAAGCGCTGCATCCATGTGATGGTTTAGCTTTTTCTTGTTAACAAAATTACCAGAAGATGATATTTAAAACGACGAATACGATGAACGAAATGACTGCAACAACTGCCGGCCGCTGGAGCAATTTCTGGCCTGTTACAGTTGGAGCCGGGGTCAGGCCTTTGACCAAGCCGACGAGCTCTTCTTTTGGTTTGGGTTTAGTGAACAAGCTGATGATTATGGTCAATACAAAACAAATCAACCAGGCCCACCAAGCGCGCCACAGATTATGACTCATATCCGAGGGATTCTGGCTGAAGGTGAGCCAAGCAGGATTGAGCCAATGAAATTTGATCCCGATGAACATGAGAAATGAGCTGCCCATACCAGCGATTAAGCCCCAGAATGCGCCTGCTGGGGTAGTTCTTGCCCAGAACATTCCCAACAACATGGTGGCGAACAAGGGTGCATTGACCCAGCTAAAAATCGCCTGGATGTAATCCATAATGGTATTAAATCGCATGGCAGCATAAGCAGTTAAGATGCTGAGAAAAATGCCGACGATCGTCGTTATTCGGCCGACCACAACCAAATGCGCATCGCTGGCATCCTTTTTAAACAGGACCCGATAAATGTCATAGGTCCAAACCGTATTGAAAGCGCTGACATTGCCTGCCTGCCCTGCCATAAACCCAGCGAGCAATGCTGTTATTCCCAATCCGATCAACCCGGCTGGGAAATAGCGGGCGATAAGCACTGGCAGCGCTGTATCATTCCATGGTTCTCCTGTGTAAGGATGAGCTAACAAGGTAATTTGCCCCATATCTTGCAATTTCCAGGCGACCAGCCCGCTACCGACGACGATAAGCGGCAACGCCATCTTAAAGAAACTGGCAAAGATGGGCGTTTTGCGAGCAGCATCCAAATCCTTGGCAGAAAAAGCTCGTTGTACCAACAAAAAATCCGTGGTCCAGTATCCGAAGCTTAAAACAAAGCCCAAACCCAGGACAATTCCCAACCAAGTAACGCCCATTTCGTTTGCAGTCGGAGAGGCAGCGGTCGACCAAAGGGCGCTTAATCGCTCTGGTAAGCCGGTAAGGACTGCTTTTAACCCTCCCAATTCGATCAGCCCCAAAATTGACACTAAGAACAGACCGAACCAAATGAGAAAAAATTGGACAATTTCTGTAAAAATTGCTGACAATAATCCACCCAAGGTAATGTACACTGCGATGACCCCCGCGCTGATCCAGATACTGACGTGCAAATCCCATTTTAGCACGACATTGAACACCAGCGCCATGAGATAAAGATTGATACCCGACATCAAAATGGTCATGATGCCGAAGCTGGCGGCGTTCAACAATCGCGTCTTTTCATCAAAACGCAACTTGAGGTAGCCGGGTATTGAATGAATTTTAGAGCTGTAATAAAAGGGCATCATGTACAGTCCCAAAAACAGCATGGCTGGAACTGCGCCAATCCAATAAAAATGGGAGACGAACATTCCGTATTTCATGGTACCCCCTGTCCAGCCCAAAATTTCTAACGAGCCAAGATTGGCGCTCAGAAAGGCTAACCCTGCCACCCAGGCACTATTTTTGCGCCCTGCCATAAAAAAATCATCGCCAGTCTTGGTAAATCGTTTGAGATAATAGCCGATCCCAATAACAAATCCAAAATAGATGATGATGATCAGCCAGTCGATCCAAGACATTTGAAATGTCATCCTGTCCTCCTTGATGATTGTTGATGGGTAATGTTATTAATTGGACCTCCTCTGTCGAAAGCTGACGGTCGCTCGATCGAGCACATGAAAATTCGAAAGCTGAGATTGATATTAAATGCCAGCATTCCCAGATAAGATTTATTTGGCCAAAGCAAAGGATAATTCATTCCATCTTAGCTCTTTCTCAAATTCTGAAATTTTCGTTTCATCATTGATGATCAGATATTCTATTCCAGCCATCCTGGCAAAATCTGCCAGATGAGCGGGTTTTACTGCCTGACTAAAACCGGTGTGATGAGCCCCACCAGCGAGAATCCACGCGCCAGCAGCGATCTTGAGGTTTGGTTTGGGAATCCACACAGCCCGAGCCACGGGTAATTTTGGCAAGGGATCATCTGGGGGAACGACCGCGACTTCGTTGACGATTAGGCGAAACCGGTGTCCAAGATCGATGAGACTTGCATTGACTGCCGGTCCTGATTTCACATTAAAGACCAATCGCGCTGGGTCAGCTTTGCCGCCGATGGAGAGTGGATGAACTTCCAATGAAGGTTGACCATCGGCCAGCGATGCGCAGACCTCGAGCATGTGAGCGCCCAATACTTTCATCTGATTCACTGATGGAGCCAAATGATAAGTGTAATCTTCCATAAATGAAGTTCCAGCGTCAATACCAGCGCCCATGACTTTCATGGCCCGGACCAACGCAGCCGTCTTCCAATCCCCTTCAGCGCCGAAACCATAGCCATCGGCCATTAGGCGTTGCACGGCAAGGCCAGGCAATTGTTCCAACCCGTGGAGGTCTTCGAAGGTGGTTGTAAAAGCTTTAAAATTGCCATCCTGGAGAAACGCGCGCAAGCCCAGTTCGATTCGCGCTGCCTCACGAATTGAATGATCGAAATTGGGGCGCTTGCGCATTGATTCTGAGACGCGATATTGATCCCAATATTCGGCACTGAGCCGATCGACTTCTTGGTCGGGCACTTGTTCAATGTATCGCACCAAATCGCCCAGGCCATATCCATTGACCGAATATCCTAAGCGCCATTGGGCTTCGACTTTGTCGCCTTCGGTGACTGCGACTTCTCTCATGTTGTCGCCGAAGCGGGCGATTTTGGCGCCTTGAGCATCATGCCAGGCTGCCGCTGCCCGCAACCAAGTGGCCAGCTCATCCTGAACATCCGCATCCTCCCAATAGCCCACGATCACTTTTCGTTCCAGTTTTAGCCTTGTGCAGATAAAACCGAACTCGCGATCGCCGTGCGCCGATTGGTGCAGGTTCATGAAATCCATGTCGATTTCAGCCCAGGGAAGGTTTCGGTTGAATTGAGTGTGTAAATGAGCCAATGGTTTCTGTAGGGCTTTCAAACCAGCGATCCACATCTTAGCCGGGGAAAAGGTATGCATCCAGGTGATCAAACCGATGCAATTTGGCGATGAATTCGCCGACTGACAGAGATGATAAATCTCATCCGCTGTAGTTACTACTGGCTTATATATGATTTTCACTGGAATTCTCGTCGAGCGGGAAAGGGCGTCGGCAATCTTCTTTGAATCCTCAGTCACTTGCCTGAGCGCCATTTCACCGTAAAGATGCTGACTCCCAGTGACAAACCAAGCTTCTAAATTATCATAATTGATCATACACGCCCCTTGTTTTGAATCGCAAGTGATTATTCTCAAAAACCTCGCGAATATAAAATCAATTGCTTAATTGTCCATTTGGCAGCTATCGAACAATCCACTCATGAATCCCCCCAGCAAAACCGGGCTGGGATTGGATCTCCAATCGCAGCGCCGTGGTTCTTACCGTCTCGAACACGACTTCATTGTATCGATCCTTTGCTACGCCATAATTGTCTTCCGTATAGACCGGTTTCCATTCATTTCCCAATTTATAGAGGATTTTCCACGATAACGGCACCCGGCATTCACCGACTCCAGTATCGTCGAACCAATAAATTCCGACAGTTGATACCTCCTCAGGCTGAGGGAAATCATATTGCACCCATTCGGTTGTGCCCTTATGATCCCACCAATGGAAAAAGGGCACTTCATGATCTCCTGAGCGCTGGGGCTCCAATTGGTCATGAATCGCCTCAGGATTGTGGCCGAACGAGACGGTCACTTTGCTTTGAGATGCCAGGGTCGGATGACCTAATGGTTTTGCGGCAGACTCTTCTCTTGCTAACCACACGGCCATTTCGCCCCTACCTCGATGTGCCCAGGCGTAATAAGGAATCGCTAAGAAACGTTGATCACTTTTTTCTAACGAAGAAGCATCTTTGCTTACTCGAAGGGCAATGGCTTTGCCGGTAATGATTTGGACGCCGTTGAGCAAATCAGCTCGAAATTCGCTGGATAATTTTGAGCTATCTGGTAGTACCAAATTTAGAACATGTCCGTCCTGTACATCAGGCCATTCAACGCAATAAACAATCGGCCCGCGCTGCAGCGCGACCCTGCCGCGATCGGCTTTCACGCTATCATGAGCCACGATTCTCCGGATTGGCATAGGGAAGTCAAGTTCTATTGTATCCCCGCGATGCCATTTTTTGTTGATCACAGCATAGCCATGCTTAATCGGTGGTGAAATGTGATTCCCATTTAGCGTGAACCAATGCTGTTGATCGGATGAATCCAAAAATCGGTACAAATGGCTAGGGACTGGCTGATTCAGTGCCCACCCGGGAACGCGGATCAAAATGGAGAATGCTCGGTTCTCGATCTCTGGATTGATGGTGATGATCACCGATCCGTCCCAGGGATAACGCGTTCGTTGTTGAATCTTAACTATTTGATCTTTTATTCGAATCGCAGCATTATTATCAATGAACAAGTTGATGTAAATTTCTTTATCGCGATGGGCATAAACATAACCTGGAATGGACGCCATAAATCGCGCAATGTTGCCAGGGCAGCATGCACATCCAAACCACGGGCTGCGGGCATGTTGTCCCACTGAGGCCAATGGATTGGGGTAGAAAAAGGATTTTCCATCCAGCGACACGCCCGATATCAAACCATTGTAAAGGGTCCGCTCCAGCACATCAATATATTTTGAATGCCCATGCAGCAAAAATAATCGATGGTTCCAGAACACATTGCCAATGGCTGCGCAGGTTTCGTTATACGCGCTCATATTGGGCAACTCATAGTTTTTCCCGAACGCCTCGCCAGCCCCAGTTGCCCCAATGCCACCAGTAATATAGAGCTTTTTGCTGACCACGTTTTCCCATAGGCGATCGATGGCCCTCGCATATTTGGGGTCGCCAGTGAGTGCAGCCACATCCGCCATGCCCGCGTACATGTAAGCCGCTCGTACTGCATGTCCAACTGCTTCATCCTGTTCGATCACAGGCTTGTGATCCTGGCAATATTCTCCCCAAAGTTGACGACCGTCTAACGGCTTACCGCGAACATCGAGAAAAAATTTCGCCAGATTCAAATACTTTGGTTCACCAGTGACCCGATAGAGTTTAACCAATCCCATTTCGATCACCTGGTGACCAGGCGGAATCTGCAATTTTCCATAGCCGAACGTTCGATTAAGTAGCTCGGCGCTTTTCAATGCCACATCGAGCAAATTGCGTTTGCCAATGGCTTGATAATGGGCGACGGCTGCTTCGTACAAATGTCCCAGATTGTACAATTCATGGCTACTCTGAAGTTTTTCCCAGCGCTTTTCACCGAACCAATTCTTGAGTCGCTCCGCTTTGTTGGTCCGGGCAGTATAAAGATATCCATCTGGTTCTTGGGCCGCAGCGATCAACGCGATGACGCTATCCAGATAAGCCTCCAATTTAGGATGAGGGCTTAGCATCAGACAATAAGACGCTCCTTCAATCGTCTTATAGACGTCGGTATCGTCAAAAGGATAGCTCCCCTGCTGTTCTCCCGATTTTAAACCCGCCGCGATGGCAAAATTGTCCAGTCGACCTGTTTCTTCACATTTCTTGAACGCATGAGGAATGGTGACTGTCCGATTGATTTCCATCCGTGGCTGCCAAAATTCATCGGTGATCTGCACGTTGGTGAAAGCAACTGGCTGTATAGGATAGTCTCTCTGTTCATTGGACAAACAAGAGAGCATCACCAATAATAATAACAAAATCGAGGAGAATTTTGGGATAATTCTGAACATGAAATATTCTTCCTCAACGAGCTGGTTGTTGAAATCGCCATTAGCGATTAGAGGTGAATTTATGAATTGCACGACATGACCGTTCGGCTTTAAGCTTTATTTTTCGACCATAAATTTATAGATGGTCGTCGTTTGATATTTCTCCCCAGGATTCAGAACCGTGGACGGAAAATTGGGATGGTTAGGAGAATCTGGGAAATGTTGCGTTTCTAAGCACAGACCATGCCGATGGTAATAAGTCGTGCCATTTTTGCCGATGATGCTACCATCGAGAAAATTGCCAGAGTAGAATTGAAGCCCTGGCTCTGTGGTCCAGATCTCCATCACGCGGCCAGTTGAGGCCTCGCGCAGCTTCCCGACCATTCTCAATTCGCCCATATTTCCGTTGAGCACGAAATTGTGGTCATAGCCCAATCCGTATTTGATCTGTTCATCATCGACATTGATCCGGGCTCCGATCGGAGTGGGGCGCCTGAAGTCAAAAGGAGTTCCGTCCACTGGCCGCAATTCGCCAGTCGGGATGAGCGTCTCGTCCACCGGGGTGAAGTAATCCGCATTTAGCATTAATTCATGATCCAAAATGGGGCTGGCGCCACCATCTTTCAGGTTGAAATAGCTATGATGTGTTAGGTTGCAAATGGTCGGCTGATCAGAACTGGCCTCATAATCGATATGAAGTGCATTTTCATTGGTCAAAGTATAGGTTACTTTCACCGATAAATTGCCGGGATAACCTTCTTCTCCATCAGGGCTCAAATAGGATAATTCCAAACCGACAGCATCCTGGCTTTTTATTGGTTTGGCCTGCCAGACCACTTTATCAAAGCCTCTCACTCCGCCATGGAGATGGTTTGGTCCATTATTGGTGGCCAAATTATAAGTTTTACCATTTAGAGTAAACTTGCCTTTGGCAATGCGATTGCCATAACGGCCGACGATGCAGCCGAAATAGGGACTGGCCTTCAAATATCCATCCAAATTGTCATAGCCTAAAACCACATCGCCAATTTTCCCATTTTTATCTGGGACCAAAAGAGAAGTAACAATCCCGCCGTAATTGGTGATTTGAACGGTCACTCCATTGCTATTGGTCAAAGTATAGAGATCCACGATCCTCCCGTCTTCCGTCTGACCAAAGAATTGCTTTTCAATTGTCATGGTTGATTTTTCCTTTTTTGAGCATTTCATGAGAAGAATTGATAAGATGATTGAAAATGCGAGTGGCACAAGTATTTTGAAATTTTTCATTGGGGCTCCTATTCGATTTGTGAAATGAGCAAAGGACCCAAATTAAATTCAGCATCATTAAAAAACTCATGATTTGGGTCGAAATTATCCAGTAAAGTACAAATAAGCCGCCAGGATCAGGGCCAATACGATCATCGAATAAACGACGTCTTTATAGTTCCAACTCTCTCGAGTTTGCCTTCGGTGCTCCTCGGTCATCGTGGAGAAAGTTAAGCCAGTTATTCGATCATACGAAGGCTCTTCGGTCAAATAGCTGACGACGATCATAATGATGATAGAAATGATAAAGATCAGCAGGCTATAATACTGAAAATAGATGTGATTTACGATCCATAGAAACGAGCCATATTCATATTGAAAATTGCCAATAAGCTTGACTGGCGTATCGACAGCCATTCGAAATAGTCCCAAAAGAAACCCAGTGATGAGAGCGGCGAGGCATCCTTTGGCATTGAGCCGCTTCATGAAAACGCCGAAGAAGAACACGACGAAGATTGGCGGTGCTAAATAGGATTGAACTCCCTGTAAATAGTCGTACAATCCTTTGCCGCCTCGGATCACTGGGATCCACAGCAAACCGATGAGCACCATCACGGCTGTGGCAAGGCGACCGACCCAAACGAGGTGTTGTTGGGTGGATTGGGGTCGGAGGCGAGAATAAAAATCCATGGTGAATAGAGTGGAGGAGGCGTTAAAGACGCCAGCCAGAGAGCTCATCAAAGCAGCCAGAAGGCCGGCCACCACGATGCCCCGGACACCGACTGGCAATACGTGAGCCACAAGAAGGGGGAAGGCTTCTTGGGCGCGATCGCGGAGTAAATTGCCCGAACCATCGAAGAATACCTGCTGGATGGCAGCGACCTTGCCGCTCTTTGCTAATGCAAAACTGATGATCCCAGGGATGATGAAAATGAACACAGGCAGGAGTTTCAAATAAGCGGCCCAAATGGAACCGCGACGCGCTTCGCGTTCATTTGGGGCTCCCAGCGCGCGTTGAACAATGTATTGATCGGTACACCAGTACCAGAGCCCGATAATGGGAGCGCAGAACAACATGCCGAGCCAAGGGTAATTGTCATTAAAATACCAGGCCATCCGAGTGGACTCTTTCACCGGTGCCCAGGTACCTGCCAACCCATCCGGAACCAATGGTTTCCAAAGGTTGAACATTTCTGATCCAGCTACAGCCCGCAGTTCGCTCCAACCACCGATGGCTTTCAAACCAAAAACGGTCACCAACATTGAGCCGATGATAAGAATGATGGTTTGTAGCGCTTCAGTATATGCGACTGCCCGCAACCCGCCGAGAATCGTATAAATGCCCGTCAGCACGATCACTAAGATGGAACCGACCCAAAAACTATCCAGTCCCATGAAATTCACATCTGGCAGGAGCACACTGAACACGACACCGCCAGCAAAAATGCCAACCGCAATTTTTGTCAGCACGTAGGCGACCAGAGAAATCACGGAGAGGACCGTTCGGGCAGTGGGTGAGAAGCGTCGTTCCAAAAATTCGGGCATGGTGAAGACTTTGGAACGCATATAGAACGGCACCATTACCCAGGCCAACACCAACAAGCACCAGGCATGAAGCTCATAATGCGCCATGGCAACGCCATCTGTGGCACCTGAGCCAGCCAAGCCGACCAAGTGTTCCGAGCCAATGTTTGAAGCAAAGATAGACGCACCGATGATAAACCAGCCCAGGTGCCGGCCAGCGAGAAAGTAGTCTGTGGTCGTATTCTGTCGCTGGCGAATGACCCACCACGCCAGCCCCAGAATGATGATAAAATAGCCCGCTACCACCGTCAGATCAATCCATCCTAAAGCTGATCCCATTCTCGTTCTCCCTCATTAACGTTCATTTTGACCATTGCAAAGGTAGTGAATTATGATGGACGCCAAGATTTTGGAAGCGATTTCATCATTTGATTTCAAATTCAGTTTCAACTTGGCAGCTTCATTTTTGATCTCATTAAAGACATGCAAGATTATTGTCTTGAAAGCGATGAATTGCCAGATTACTCCAGTTCTGATTCTCTTGTGAGACTTAAAATAGCATTGAAAAATCGGCCGTCTCAATCAGGAAGTGAACTCATGTTCGATCCAGTCGCAGAGTTTTAGATATTTCTGATAAAGCTGTTGATACTGCATTGCCTGATCTGGATTCGGCTGGTATTCGCGCTCAAATCCGCTTCCCATGGCGCGCTGGGCGGTTGGAATATCGGGATATAGTCCGCACGCAGTGGCTGCTGCCATCGCTGTGCCCAAAGCTACCGCCTGTTCGGAGGCAATGACCTTAATGGGCATATTGAGTACATTGGCGGTCACTTGCATTACAAACGGAGATTTTTTCGGGATCCCGCCAACAGCGATGACGCCTCGGATTTCCACCCCCTCTTCAATAAATCGATCGACGATCCGCTTTGCGCCAAATGCAGTAGCCTCCACCAAAGCTCGGAAAATTTGAGGGGCATTGGAACCCAAATTCAATCCAGTGATGGCACCTCTCAAAGCCTGATTGGCATCTGGAGTGCGGCGGCCGTTGAGCCAGTCCAATGCCAAGATGCCATTGCCGCTGATCGGCAGCTTTTCCGCTGCTTGGGACAGTGCAGGAATAATTGCTTCATCGATGCTCTGGATCAAAGCTCGGTGTTTGGCTCCTGGCAGATCAAAGGACAGATTTTGAAGTGGCCACATGAGAAGTTCTTTGAACCAAGCATAGACGTCACCGAAAGCGGATTGCCCTGCCTCTAACCCCAGATATCCGGGCACAATAGAGCCGTCCACCTGGCCGCAGATTCCCCGCACCAGATGTTCGCCATTTCGAGGGAGTTCAGTGATCATCATATCACACGTGGATGTGCCCATGACTTTGACGAGGAGGTGGGGCTGAATTTCAGCGCCGATCGCTCCAAAATGGGCATCGAAGGAACCAACTCCAACAATGACATTATTGGATAAGCCCAATCGTTGCGCCCATTCTGGGGTTAATTTGCCGACTGGCACATCGCCAGTAAAGCTTTCTCGGTAAAGCCGATCGCGCAAGCCTGCTAACAAAGGATCGAGCTTGGTGAGAAACTGCTCTGAGGGGAGGCCACCCCAAGAGGCGTGCCACATGGCTTTATGACCCGCGGCGGTGCGGCTGCGCTTAATTTGCAGTGGATCGGTATTGCCAGTGAGCAGTGCTGGCAGCCAATCGCAATGTTCTACCCAGGAAAACGCGGCCCGTCGGACCTGTTCATCTTCTCTGAGCACGTGCAAAATTTTGGACCAGAACCACTCAGAGGAATAAACGCCTCCAGAATATTTGGTGAAATCCTCACCGCCCCAGCTCTTCGCCAACCGGTTGATCTCCTCAGCTTCTTTCACTGCGGTATGGTCCTTCCAGAGGATGAACATGGCATTGGGGTTTTCTTCGAAGCCAGGCGTGAGCGCCAAAGGTGTGCCATTGCGATCTACTGGTGCAGGGGTCGATCCCGTGGTATCGATGGAGAGGCCACGGACTTTCTGAGCTATGCCTTTGGGCGCACGCGCCAGCGCATTGCGCACCGATGCTTCCAGACACTCAATATGGTCCAGGGGATGCTGGCGAAACTGGTTTCTGCCTGGATCGCAATATTTCCCCTGCTTCCATCTCGGATAATACTGCACATCCGTAGCGACCTCTGATCCATCCGCTGCATCTACGATTAAAGTACGAACAGAATCGGTCCCGAAATCAATCCCTATAACATAATGCTCATTGGTATTCATGACTCTCCCTCGCTCGCTTGATTACCCGTCATTCATTCTCTTGAAAAAGGCACAATGCTATTTTAGGTGTTGTTCGATTCAGAGTCATAAAAATGGTCGGCTTTCCAAAGCTACGGAACTATTTTTGTCTTCTTGCTATTCAATTTTCTTTAATGCTTCGAGCCGTTGTTCTGCTTTTTGGATGTATTCCTTGGCGCTCTTGTGTTCTGGGTCGATGACCAGAATTTTGCGCCATTCTTCAATTGCTTCTTCGTAATTGGCCTCAGTATATTTCACCATGCCGAGGTTGAACAGCTCTTCACACCGTTCACTTAATTCCGCCTCAATCCGATCCAAATAGCTGCGAGCGTCAGCATTATAGGGCTCTTTCTGAAGTATCTGCCGAAAAGTGGAGCGCGCATTGAGATAATCGCCGCGCTCGTAATATGATCGGCCGCGTTCTAAGAGTTTATCTTGGCCGATATTGGCCATGATCATCCTTTGAAGTTCTTTTGAACCACTGTGGTTCGGATTGAGAGAGAGCGCCAGTGCGCATTCCTGAAGTGCCAGATCCCATTTCTTCTGATAATAAAAGCTTTGAGCGCGACCGTAATGTTGTTCAGCGAGGTCGGAAAGTTTTTGATTCGCCATACGGAGATAATTTTTGGACGCTTGATGATCTGGATCGATCGCTAAATTTTCTTGGAGCAATCTCACTGCAGCGCTGTAGTTCATCTCATCGTAGAATCTTTTCGCGCGGGCAAACCGATCATCGAGTTCCTTTTTAATCTGAGGGCTAAGCGCCATCAAACGGTTCCGTGCATATTGATGATTTCGGTCCAACTCCAGCACCTTTCGATAAGAGATAGCCGCTTTCGAATATCGTTGGGCGTCCTCGTGGTTCTTTGCTTCAGTGAGATAATCCTGAATATGTTGATGAACGACCAGCAGTTCTCGTTCTGCTTTTTGCAGATATTCTTTGGCATCCTTATGATTTGGGCTCCAGCTCAGCGCGTTCTTGAACTCTTGATATGCTCGAACGAAATTGCGCTGGTTGAAATATCCCAATCCGCGATAATAGTAATCGTTCGCTGTTCGTGTATTGATGCTATCGATTTTCGCCAGGTAGGTTTTCGCTCCTTGATGATGGGAATCTACCAAGAGCACTTTTTCAAAGATCAATTGAGCACGTTTCAGGTTAGCTTCATTATAGTAAGCCACGCCTTGTTGAAAAATTTGTTCTAAATAAGGCTGTAGCCGAGAATTCAGCGCCTTTAAACGGCTCCGCGCCTTTCGATTGTGCGCGTCTAGTTCTAACAGCTTTCGATATGTCAGAAATGCGTTGATGTACCATCCCTTTGATTCAAAATTCGAAGCCACTTGATAGAGCGAATCAATCTTATGGGATGTCTCATTCGATTGATTTTGAATCAATGGGATCAAGAACTGGATGTCCTCATCGCCAGGATCATAGGCCAATGCTTTGGTGTAGTTTTTAATCGCTTCGGAGAGATTATTGTCCTGCAATTGCTGGTTAGCCTGTTGGCGGTATTTGAGAAACATCGATTTTTGGTCGTCACTGAGGCGCAAGATTGCAGAGCCGAAAAACTGAGCCCGCTGATGGTCGTAACTCAAATCCACTTCGAGCGAACCAAGCGAGATCGCCAAGCCGGCTGAAAAATTCTTAATCTCAAAATCACGGACCCCAGCAAACAAGGTCAGGTATTTGGAAAGGGATGTTAGGGTACCTAAATGATAAGAGCGCTGCTCTTCTTGGAAATGAGTCGCGAAATGGAGTTGCGGCCCATATTGCAATGGCTTCATCGCCGCACCCAATTGAATTTGATGCTGTCGCTGTTGATCATGTGGGGGGAAAGCCAGGTTCTGGACAGAAATGCCTAAACTAAAACGCTCGCGCATCGCTGGAGAGCGCAACCATTTCCAGAGCGTGTCATAGACTTCCCTTCTGCTGCGGTAATCAGGCTGGGTGATAAATAGCAGGCCGAATCCGAGACTGGAATAGCGATTCTGATAAAGCGTCTTGCTGAAATTCAAATTACTGCCAATCGAGAGATAGGGCAGAACACGATAAGACACTGCAAAAGTAGCCAGATCGGTGCTGCGAGATCGGAACAAGTTGAATCCCACGCCCGTTGCGGGCGGCATAAATTTGCTTGCCGCCAACTGATGCAGAAAAGATCGCTCATCCAAGCTCACCATGATCCGATTGGTGGGGAGAAATGCGATATTGGCTGGGTTCCAATAGCTGGCAGATGGATCATAGGGCAACGCCACTGTTGACCCAGCAACTCCCACGCACATCGCATTGGGCGCCACCGGGAACGACCCCCATTGCCCAAAGATCATGACTGGATTGAGTGTTAGGAGAACGGTGATGATGGCAAAAGATAATCTCATGCAGTTTGTGCTATTAATTTATTCGATAAAATCGCGCTTATAGTCAATATTGCATATTTCGACTGGTTCATCTCTCCCTTTAATGGCGATCGCGCCCAATTTCACAGTCGGATAGATAAAATTAAACATGGAAAGAAATTTGGTCGATGTGATGATTTGACCTGGTTTGGCCACGTCACAGAACCGAGAGGCAAGGTTCACTACATCGCCTACAACCGTGTAATCCATTCGATCCTTAGACCCAATGTTCCCCAATACCGCGTGCCCAATATTGATGCCAATTCCGACGGTCAAGGTCTCCAGATGAAGCTGTTCTCGCTCGCGATTCAGCTTTTCGATGGCCTTCTGGATCGAAACGGCGGCATTGAGCAGGTTGACATGTTTGTTTGCACCCTCGAACACCCCCATGATTTGATCGCCCATAAACTTATCCACAATGCCATAATTTTCCTCGATGATCCTGGCCTGCAGATCAAGATAGATGTTGATGACTTTCACAACGACTTCGGGACTGTGACGTTGGGAGAACCGGGAAAAATCGCGAACATCCGAAAACAGCACAGCAATGTCACATTGTTCGCTGGTGGCGGTGCGTTCATCGGAGTAGACGTTCTTTTTGATCATCTGCCGAGTCATTTGGGAGACGAACTTTTGCATCTGCATCTTTTCTTTGAGATGCATGGTCATGTTATTGAACTCTTTTGCCAATTGCCCCAGTTCATCGCGGCTATTCACGGCGATCTTGATATTAAGATTCCCCTGTCCAATCTGCCGAGCGCCCTCCGATAATGCTTGAATCTGTTGCACCATGCGCTGGGTCAAAAAATAAATCCCCAAGATCGATAGGACCGTCACCAATAACGCAATCGTGTAGATGATCTTCCTGGCTTCTTTGATCGGAGTCGACAGAACGGCTTTGGAGAATCCGATGCCGGTGACGCCGAGAAAATAGTTGGTCTGCTCAAAGGCAGTTTTGCGCAGGATCAGAACCGGGTAGTAATATTCGTAATGGGTCTCCTTCTCTTCGATCTTCGGTTCGCGCAAATTGAGTAATTGCTCTCGATCGATCTCTGGGATGGTCTTTTGGCCAATTTCATTGGGCTGCCAATTGCTATGAGCGACCAGCTCGCCACGACGATTGATTACCCAGGCATAGTCCAGGCCATTAATCCCCTGATTTTTGATTTTGAACACCGACTCCTTAATGCCACTGAGCTGATGAGGGTCTTTCTCTCCTAACAGCAGATTATCGCGAATGTCTGAAGCGAGATAATGAACCGACAACCGGCAGATCTCTTCGATTTTCGAGGTCAAGATGCGTTTTTCGGTGGCTTGAAAAATTAGGCTCAGGACAAGGATGACCGTAATCACGATCAATCCGATGATGATGCTGAGTTTCTGTCGGATTGGAAAAGAGACAAAGATATTTTTAGATCGCGACCAGATCGACCGAATAGCATCAAGTATGGATGTGACCAAACGAACGAAGCGGGTGATAATAGACAAAAAAAGATCTTGTGTCGCACCCAGCGAGGAGCGATGCTCAACGTTCCCCGAGTGTCGGTAATTGGGTGTCATGAGTCAGAAAATCCTCCAGCCCAGATGCTTTTGTGATTATTTGATCGTCTCGACTTTGATCTCTTCGAATTTAAAGTTCTTTGGTTTCGGTTCAGTTGCTGCGCCAATAAAAAAACGGAGCAGAAAAATAATCACCGCAATTAAAATCAGTACGACCCATACTGAACGCTGTGGCGCTGCTCGGCGTGGAATGAGGCGCCGGAATTTGATCCTCGGCCCGGCCTGGTCTTCTTCATCTGGCTCGGGTTTGTAGTACCGGGGAATGTAATTAAATTGTCTGATGCGAACTTGCTTGAAAAACATCTTTTTCTCCTCGTTGTGTAGGAATAACCAATTTAATTTTTATTTCCCCTTAAGATGAGATCCGCCACCACTGGTGGATAGGATCGGAGCACATCTGCGATGCTGTCATCAAGAGATCATCTCGATCGAGTAAAGTTTGCCAAACGCTCGCATACTAGGTCCTGAATCAGGTTAGCCATGGCGGTTGGCACGGAATAGTTATTTGCAATCATTGAAAAAGCCAGCTCTTCATTGTCGGCAGTAGTGATGTACCCAGAGAGCGCCCTTGCATAACCGACGAAACCGGTTTTTGCCCGAACATTTCCTTCCGCAGCTGTCCGCTGCATCCGATTTTTCAGCGTGCCATCGTTTCCAGCGATCGGAAGGGAATGGTAAAAATAATCCCGTTGGGGACTGTTGCGCATATAACGTAATAGCGTGACAATCTGTTGCGGTGTAACCATATTCAAACGCGACAGACCAGAACCATCGACCATTACGAATTGATTGGTATCGATACCAATATTGCCAAGAAATTCCTTAACGACTGCAATCCCATTCGAAGCGCTCCCAATTCCTCGGAAATGAGCCCCCAAGGTTCTAAGCAACATCTCAGCATATAGGTTCTGGCTGACTTTATTGATCGTTGCGACGATTTCCCTGAGCGGGGGAGATTCGAAATTAAACAAGAAATTTTCGGGACGTTTGGGGTAAGAATAGCCACTCAGATCATCAATATCGTAGGCGATTCCAGAAACATTGATGCCCTTTTGCCTCAGAACCTGCTGAAAAACCTTGACCGTAAACAGCGAAGGATTGTCGATGGAGAACCAATCCAATCGAGCAGAGGAATTTATAGCGATGGCGCCTGAAATCTCCACCAAATTTGTACCGGCTTTGCGTTTGAATTTGATCTCCTGCTCGAGTCCGTTGCGGACAGTGACGACTCGATTGATGACCGTCGCGTAATCGGTATTCGGCACCAGTTGATATTTGGCTGGTGCACCAATGGAATCGCCTGGAGAGATGTAGATGTTGATGCAATTATCATTGAAGGACAGGGCGCTGATCTGAGCGGCATACCAATCCGATTGATAATCCCAGGCCCATCCTTCCCCCATTATCTCGTCATCGAACAAGTTGTCATCGGCGATAATATTGCCGTCGATCAGTCGAATACCATGGGCTTTGATTGAATCTGCCCATATCTCCAGCGGCTTCGTAACCTCGCCAAAATAATAACGCCCAGTAATAGATGGATCGCCACTGCCTACAACGATCAAATCGCCGTGGAGTATACCTTGATTGTCAACACTTCCATTAATATAAAATTGTGTCTGATAGCGATATTCTGGTCCTAATTTAGTCAGTGCTGCTGCAGTGGTAAATAATTTCATGTTCGAAGCTGGGATGAAATTTTTGTGCGCGTTTCGAGCGTAAAGAATTTCACCGTTTTTCAGCGATTGTATCATCACACCCCAATGAGCGTTGCTGAACGCCGGATCATCGAATGCCTGGTCCAATTCGGATTTCAGTTTTGCCTCAGCAGTTTGAGGGTGCTGTAACGGTTGAAAATAACTACATCGATAAAACAGGGAAATAAAAACAAAGATCAACCAACTATTGTTCCTGCAAATCTGCAAAGCAATACCTCCACTTTGAACAGCATGAAGATTAAATAAGCACCGGAGTTGCTCCCAGTCCTGGTCCTTGGGGCAACGTAAACCAGCCGTCGACGATCTTGACCCCATCAAACGGATCGGTTTTCAATAATAGCGCACCGTCCACATCCAAGTAATCGAACAATGGAGCGATTTGAGCAGCGGCACTGATCCCCAAAGAGCTTTCGATGAAACAACCCAGCATTGTTTTGAGACCAAGCGTCCGGGCTTTGGCTACTAAATTTAAAGCTGCTGATATGCCACCGCATTTCATCAATTTAATATTGACCCCGTCGAATGCCCCAACCAGTTGTTCCAGATTGTGGCCGATGGTAAGGCTTTCATCTGCGAAGATCGGTAGTCTCACCCGCTCTCTGACCCATCGGGTGCCTTCGATATCGTTAGCTGGTAAGGGTTGCTCCACCAACTCGATATCGAATTGCTCAAGCCAATGAATTTTCGCTACGGCTTGCTCACGCGTCCATCCTTCGTTTGCGTCAATGCGTAATGGGCATTGGGTGAACTGGCGAACCGTTTTGATAATCTCCTCGTCATGGTCGCTGCCCAACTTGATCTTTAGGATTGGGTAATTGGCAGCAGCCATCACTTTGGTCCGGATCATGGATAAGCTGTCAATTCCTATTGTAAAAGAAGTGACCATCGGCCCATCGCTCTGAATCCCTAAAAGCCGATGCACTGGCAAATTGGCTTGTTTTCCCAAAATATCGTACAACGCCAGATTGATTGCCGCCTTTGCTGCATAATTACCTGGGAAGCGCTGTTCCATTTGCCCCATGATCGAATCAAGATCCACCAATGGCTGCGACAAAAGGTCGCGCTGTTGTTCCAAAAAAGCGACGACCGTGTTGGCGCTCTCATGGTAAAAATAGGAAGGCGCTGCCTCACCGTAGCCAATGATGCCATCATGTCCCAATTGGATGAAGACATTTTCTGCGTAACTTTTTTGACTATAGGCCACCACGAATTGATGCTTGAGGGGCAATTTAACTTTTTGCCAGCTTAATTTCATCCTTTTGATCGGAACCATCGAGATCGTTGAGCCAAAAATTTGAAGTTTTAAAATAATTAAATTGATTAAAATAGTCAAGAAATTTTTAAAATAATATTGGTGATTTTCAGAAAGACCCTTGATTATTTGGTGCAAAAATGTTATACTTAGTCTACCTAATGAAACTGATGAACCGAAGGAGAAGATCGCATGGAAAATATGGAGGCAATTCAAACGGAATTTGGACGATTGGTCGAAATCATGGCCCGGCTGCGTGCACCCGATGGCTGTCCATGGGATCGCGAGCAGAGTTATGAATCGCTGCGTCAATATCTGCTGGAGGAGACATATGAAGTGTTGGAATTGATCGATAGCAAGCAGTACGACGAGTTGAAAAACGAGTTAGGCGATTTGCTATTGCAGGTGGTTTTCCAGGCCCAAATTGCTGCTGAAGAAGGCCGGTTTACCATTCTCGACGTGTTGAAGAAGATCAATCAAAAACTCATTCATCGTCATTCCAATGTCTTTGGTGATGTAGTGGTCCGCAATGCCGAAGAACAAACCATCAACTGGGAAAATATGAAGAAGCAGGAGGATCGGACTCGGTCGGTGATTGATGGGGTGCCGCGCCAACTCTCAGCGCTATTGCGCGCTCATCGGATGCAGGCCAAAGCGGCAACTGTCGGGTTCGATTGGGAGAACGCTTCCCAGGTCTGGGAAAAAGTCGAAGAGGAATTGCGCGAGTTGAAAGGTTCCATCGAGCGACAGGTACCAGAAGAGATGGAGCTGGAGTTCGGCGATCTGCTGTTTGCACTGGTCAATCTGTCGCGTTTTATTCGCGTCAATCCAGAAGATGCGCTGCGCAAGGCCATCGAGAAGTTCTCGACTCGATTTCGGCAACTGGAACAGCGTGCGGCGCTGGCCAATCGTTCGCTCAACGACATGACTTTGCAGGAAATGGATCAGATTTGGGATGAAATAAAAAATGAATCGCGGCAACAAGCTTTGCTCGAACCAATCACAAAATAACAAGCCAGCTTCCCAAATAATTCGGAAAAATGAGAAAGGAATGATGGGATAACCACTCGCTCCAGTTTAAATCAATCTAATCAAAAAATTGAAAACCGAGAGCGACTGATTTTTAGCCCAGGACATCAGTTTGAGAGCATGAAAATAGCTTGCAAAGATTTCGCTGGCTTATTGGGGTTCGATTGATTAAATTACCAGGGATATATGATCTACCCTAAAAAAATCACCTATATTGAACGGAGGAGTGAATGGATCAGCGAATTCGTGAGACACTGGCGTATGCCAGTCAGAACAATATCGAGATGATTGATTTGAAGTTTTGTGATTTGTTTGGACGATGGCATCATCTAACGATTCCAGTCAGCCAATTTGATGAGACGGTATTCACCAAGGGCGTAGCATTTGACGGCTCCAGTATTCCTGGATTCAAGAAGCTC
Organism: candidate division KSB1 bacterium; assembly: GCA_034506395.1. NCBI lineage: Bacteria > Pseudomonadati > Candidatus Zhuqueibacterota bacterium. The sequence continues at coordinate 62,931 of JAPDPQ010000024.1, forward strand.
GAGGCTGGAGATATGGTTCTAGTTCCGGATATCGATACGATGTTGATTGATAAGTTCTGGGATCAGCCGACTTTGAGTTTCATCTGCTCGGCGTATGAAGCAGATAGCTTAGCATTATTTAAAAATGACCCCCGCAATGTGGCATATCGTGCGGAGCAATATCTAACATCCACTGGGATTGCCGATACGAGTCTATGGAGTCCTGAATTCGAGTTTTATATTTTCGATAGCATCACGTATATGAACGACATCAATTTGGCGTTTTATCGAATCGATTCTGAAGAAGCGGATTGGAATTCGGGCGTGGAGGAAGAGCAAAACCTGGGACATAAGATACCGCGTCAGGGGGGCTACCACGCCATTCCTCCATTGGATAATTTGTTTAACCTTCGGGCGAAAATGGTCCAATATATCGAAGAATCTGGCATTCCCGTGCGCTATCATCATCACGAGGTCGGCGGACCTGGGCAATCGGAAATCGAAATTCATCATCACCCGCTCCTCAAAACGGGTGATGTGACTATGACGGTGAAATACATTATCCGAATGGTAGCCAATCGGCACAACAAAACCGTGACGTTCATGCCAAAGCCGCTCTACAATGAAGCTGGCAGTGGGATGCACATCCATGTTCAATTGTGGAAAAACGGCCAAAATTTATTCTATGATGAACATGGCTATGCTGGATTGAGCCAGATAGCGCTGCATTTCATCGGAGGAGTGCTGAAACATGGACCCGCTTTGCTGGCGTTCACCAATCCCAGTACGATCTCCTACAAGCGATTGGTGCCTGGGTTCGAGGCCCCGGTGAAGGCGATTTTCGGACTGGCCAATCGAAGCGCGGCGATTCGAATCCCCAAATACGCCAATACTCCTGAGACCAAACGGTTCGAGTTCCGCCCTCCAGATGCCACTTGTAACATCTATCTCGCAATTGCAGCATTGCTGATGGCTGGGATCGATGGCGTGGTTCATCAAATTGATCCACTCAAAGAGGGATTCGGCCCTTACGATGTCAACATCTTCAATATGCCGAAATCGGAGCAGGATAAAATCAAATCGCTCCCTGCCTCGCTGAAGGAAGCTTTGGATGCGCTTGCTGATGATCACGATTTTCTGCTGGCTGGCGATATCTTTTCAGAACAACTGATCGAGACTTGGATCGATTATAAGCTGAATAAGGAGTTCAATGAAGTTAGGCGTCGACCCCATCCTTATGAAATTAGCTTGTATTATGATGTATAGACGATGCTCGGATATCAGCACTCGGTTGGTAATCTGTTTCCAGGCTATGGGCTAATTTCACTTGAGGCCGAAGCATTGGTCTATCGGATTGAAGCTAAGATGATGAGACTGTTGGGTTGGAAAGCAGAAATCGGTTTTGCTAATATCCACGTTACCAATTGAGTGAGCAGACGATGGAGCAATTTTGGTGACTCATTTTTTAAAAAAATCGGATGTGATTATGGAGTTATTTGCATCCACATCAGATGTGTTAGAGGAGGCCCCACCGGCACCGTTAGCCGAGCGGATGCGGCCACGGTCGTTGGACGAATTTGTTGGTCAGCAGCATCTGGTCGGACCCGGGAAAATGTTGCGCCAGGCGATCGAGCAAGATAAGCTGATCTCAATGATCTTCTGGGGACCTCCTGGCGTCGGCAAGACGACGCTAGCTCGGATTATCGCCCAAGAGACCAAATCGGAATTCTTCTCCCTGAGTGCTGTCACGGCTGGCGTGGCCGAGGTGCGTAAGATTATTGAGCGCGCAAAGACCAATCGGCAGCGAGCTGGCAAGCGAACCGTTCTATTCATCGATGAAATCCATCGCTTCAATAAAGCTCAGCAGGATGCATTGCTGCATAGCGTGGAGGATGGAACGGTGCTGCTAATCGGCGCTACGACGGAAAATCCATCGTTTGAGGTGATCGCGCCGTTGCTTTCGCGCTGCCGCGTTTATCTCCTCAATCCATTAAGTGCCGACGAAATTGGCACAATTATCGATCGAGCAATTCAACAAGATGCTATTTTGAAAGAGGCGAAGCTGCAATTGGATGATCAAACGCGGCAAGTGCTAATTCATTATGCTTCGGGAGATGCACGAATTGCGCTGAACGCTCTTGAGTTGGCTGCCCAACTGGCCTCGCCCGATAACGAGGGCAGCCGCTGGGTAACGGTGGAATTGATCGAAGAAGCGCTTCAGCAGCGGATGCTACTGTATGATAAAAAGGGCGATTACCACTACGATACCGTTTCGGCTTTTATCAAAAGCATTCGGGGCAGCGATCCTGACGCGGCGGTTTATTGGATGGCGCGGATGCTCGAGGCTGGCGAGGATCCTAAGTTCATTGCACGACGGATGATTATTTTGGCATCCGAGGATATTGGCAATGCCCATCCCCAGGCCCTGGTCGTGGCGACGGCCGCCTTTACCGCAGTCGACTCCGTCGGTATGCCTGAGGCACAGATCATCCTCGCTCAGGCTGCCACTTACCTCGCTTCAGTCCCGAAGAGCAATGCTGCGTATTTGGCCATCAATCAGGCGATGGAAGATGTTCGCAATTCAGCACCAGAGCCTGTGCCGCTCCATTTGCGAAACGCACCAACCAGCCTCATGGAACAGCAAGGCTATGCCAAAGATTATCGCTATCCGCATGATTATCCAGGACATTTTGTGGAGCAATCCTATCTACCAGAAGGGAAACGGGATAAAATCTACTATCGTCCCACGGAACAGGGCTATGAGAAAACGATCCGAGAACGGTTAGCTCAGCTTTGGAAAAAGCGAAGGGAATAACTTTAGGGCAAACACAGATTGGACGATTGTATACACTTGCAATAATTTGATCGATCGATGGTCCTCGAAGTTGAGAGGTCTCAACATCCTTCTTGAATTACTTCCTGCGTTCGTCACGCCAGGGGTGGGTTCAGAGCAGCGCCAATTGCTTCGAATTGCTCCGACGGGCGAGGCGAGCAAGTGGTCGCGGCTTGTAGACCGATTGAAATAATAAACTCAGCTTGTGCGGCTTAAGCAACTGGACGTTTCCATGCCTATAAGGAACTTTGTAATACTGCAATAGGTGAAAGCAGTTGACGCTGGGATTGAATCAACGAAAAATCATCAGCAAATAAGCTGGGGGACTTGGCTCACCAGTTTGTTCTGATGAAAATAATCTGACTAATAAACAATCATTATGCAGTATCGAATTTCATCAATAATCATCATTGCGCTGATCATTATCTTATTCCGACCGAACAGCGTTTGTTGGGGGCAAAACACTGATCCGTCAGCGCACCGCCAGCAGATAACAATCCCCGAGCCTAGTAAAATCCCAATCGATACGGTCCGCGACGCCCAGGACTCATTGAGAACGCCTAAAACTTCTTCGGTTGGATTAGATACGATCTTGAATTATCAAGCATCAATTGTGGATACACGAGTCCCGGAGAAAAAGATTTATTTGATTGGCAAAGCGGATGTAAAATATAAAACCATCCATTTGACTGCGGGGAAGATCACATTAGATTGGGATGCCCACTTGATCACGGCGGAGGGCCTTCCCGATACAGTTTATCAAAAAACCGGGAACCCCGGCGATTCGGTGATGACTGTGATATGGCGGGAATTGCCCACCCTTTCCGACGCGGGAGAGGTGATGAATGGCTTTAAGATGATTTATAATTATAAAACCGAAAAGGGACGGGTGATCCAGGGACGGACTGAATTTGAAGGCGGCTTCTATCGCGGGGAGAGCATGAAACGGGTATCCGATAAAATCATCAATATTTCGAATGGTTATTTTACCAGTTGCGATAAAGAGGATGTGCCGCATTATCATTTCCGAAGCCGAAGAATCAAAGTGATCATGGATGACAAGGTGATTGCCCAACCTGTCGTGATGTATTTTAATCGCATTCCGGTCGCGGCGCTGCCATTTGTGGTCTTTCCGAATAAGAAAGGTCGGGTATCTGGAGTGTTAGTACCAACCTATGGTGAGAGTGCCAAGGAGGGCCGCTTCATCCGCGGCCTAGGATATTATTGGGCTGCCAGCGATTATTGGGATACGGCGTTAAAGGTGGACTATTTCGACCGTGCTGGATGGGTTTTCCGCGGGGATGTGAAATACAATGTCCGATATTTGCTTAACGGTGCGGTATCGGGCTCATTTACCCACAAGGACCTGATCACCGGAAGCAGAGAGCGACGCTGGGATCTGATCGTCAATCATAGCCAAATCATTGATCCCACCATGAGTTTGGCCATTTATGGCCAATTTATCAGCGACCAAAACTTTTATCGGGATTTCAGTTCGAACTTCGATACGAGGCTGAATCGACGCATTCGCTCTGATGCAACTTTTTCGAAAAGCTGGCCAGAGAAACGCTTGAACCTCAGTGCCAATCTTTCGCAAGAGCAGGATATTCAGACCGGACAAGTATCTCGGACTCTGCCGCAACTTCGATTTACCGTGAGTCAACGTGCGATCTTCGGCAGATCAAAACAAACCATCAGTGGAGGTTTCGGCAGCAGTGCTATGCGGTCGAGAGCAGAGCCAACATGGTACGAATCAATTTATTTCTCCTACAATTCCAGCCTCCAGAATAGCACCACGCGCGGCGGCAAATCTGCCAATGGTTCACCTTTTCCTGAGCGCACCACTCGTTACATCAGCCATAACGCGAGCTTGAGCATGAACACACCACGGAAAATCTTCGGCTGGCTGACGCTGGGGCAATCGCTTAATTACGATGAGCGTTGGTACGATCGCTATCGGAAGAATACATTTAATCCTGAGACCAATACTGTAAAACAGGATACCGTGTCCGGTTTTGCTGCACTCCGGACATTTTATTATAGCATGAATGCCAGTACTAAAATCTACGGGATGTTTGCTCCCGGTATCGGAAAAATCCAGGCGCTGCGCCATGTAGTAACGCCCAACATCTCCTTCAATTATCAACCAGATTTCTCAGATCCGCGGTGGGGCTATTTCGACACGTTTGTCGATACCACTGGCAAAATCATCAAGAAAGAGAAATTTTTGGATTACGTGCCTTCCGGGGGAAGAAAAAATATATCATTCAGCTTAGGCAATTTATTTCAAATGAAAACCCAGGATGGTGACAAGGAGAAAAAGTTCGATCTATTTACGGTGAATTTTAGCTCTGCTTATAATTTCGAGGCTACCAGTTTCAAATTCTCCTATTTATCGACGTCGTTCCAGGCCTCTCCTTCAAGGAATTTCAATATTAGTATGTCCGCCACGCATGATTTCTACGAATATGATTTGAATAAAAGACAGCGCGTCAATCGGCTCTTATTTATGGATGATGATGCCTGGCGATCGGGAAAAGTCTTGCGATTGATCAATTTTCAGATTGGCGCTCAGCTGCGACTTCAGGGGGAAAAGAAAAAGTCAGTTCAAAAACCAGAAACCCCCACTCAAACATTCGAGGACGAAATCACTGGGGAACAAGTTTCCGAACAGGAATATTTGGATCGCCTCTATGAGCCCGCTGGCAATCGTTTTGAAGTGAACGACCGATTCTCTGGGTTAGATATCCCATGGCGCATGTCGCTGTCGTTCAGCTTTTCGTTACAGAAGTTCGACCCAACCAGGCCGGTCAAAAATTATTACGTCGATATCACTGGACTTGAATTTCAACTGACCCGCAATTGGAAGATCAATTATTCCGCCCATTTGGATTTGGCATCGAAACAGATCGTGAATCATTCAATCACGATCAATCGCGATCTGCATTGCTGGGAGGCGCGGCTGATCTGGCGACCCTCTGGTATCGGTGGGAATTCCTATTATTTGCGCATCAATGTGAAAGCGCCGCAGCTTCGCGATCTGAAGTATGAAAAACGCGGCGGCCGGAGCAGTGTCTGGGGATATTGATTCTGCTTGCTCATGGAATATGTGTTTTCACCTTTTCATCTGATTGGTCACTCAGATAAATTTGAAGCACCAGCCTATGCCTGATTCGTATGGAATTTTCAGAATTGGTGACAAATTAGAATCCCGCGCGTGACGCTTCGAAGAATTCGGATTAGAAATCTTTGAAGGAATGCCTGCTACTAACCGTTTTATTGGAACTGATTATGTGAGGAGATGATCATGGAATGGTTGGTTCAACCAGAAGCCTGGATTGCATTGATCACGCTGACTGCCCTGGAAATTGTGTTAGGAATCGATAACATCGTATTCATTTCAATCTTAGTATCGCGGCTGCCAGTGCAAAAGCGAAATAAGGCGCGCATCATTGGCCTGTCTTTAGCAATGATCAGCCGCATTTTATTGCTTTTGTCGATCCAATGGGTGATGCGGCTCACTCGCCCCTGGTTCTCATTATTCGATCATTTTTTCTCTGGTCGCGACCTGATCTTGATCTTTGGCGGTCTATTTTTGCTCGGCAAGAGCACGTTAGAGATCCATCACAGTCTGGAAGGATTAGAGAAAGATGCTTCGAAGCAGCCAACTGCCACCAGCTTTGGCGCGGTCTTAATCCAGATCATGGCCCTGGACATCATTTTTTCGCTCGACTCAGTAATCACTGCTGTGGGAATGGCTCGCCATTTGCCGGTGATGATCTTGGCCATTGTCATCGCAGTGATGATCATGATGCTGTCGGCTCGCTCGATCGGCAATTTTGTGGATCGGCATCCGACTGTGAAAATGCTGGCGCTCAGTTTTTTGATCTTGATCGGTGTGACTTTGGTGGCCGAGGGGTTGCATTTTCATATCCCGAAGGGCTACATTTATTTTGCGATGGCCTTTTCGGTCTTTGTTGAGATGCTTAATTTGAGAGTGCGTGCGCGCATCCAACACCCAGTCGCGCTGAGAAAACCGATCAAATGAACGGATATGCTGGGAATATCACTCAATGGGAGTTCGTCATGTCTCTCCGCCCAATTCCAATTAATCAACTGTTGTTTAATTTTTCAGATCTATGGTCCAATAAATGGTTGCTATTAACGGCTGGAGATTTTGCCACTGGAAAATTCAATCCGATGACCGTCGGTTGGGGCAGTTTCGGGGTGATGTGGAACAAACCATTCGTCCAGGTGGTAGTTCGGCCAACGCGCTATACTTATCAGTTCATGGAACATTACGAAACGTTTACCCTTTGTGCGTTCCCTGAAACCTATCGTGCCACACTAGAGTTACTTGGCTCAATCTCGGGACGCGATGAGGATAAAATTGCGGCCTCAAAATTGGTGCCGATTCCAGCAACCAGAGTAGCTGCCCCTGCTTTTGCCGAGGCTGAACTCGTTATCGAATGTCGCAAAATTTATTGGGACGATTTCAAACCCGAGCATTTTCTCGATCAGCGAATTCATAAGAATTATCCGGCGAAAGATTATCACCGATTCTATTTTGGTGAAATATTGGCTGTGGCAGGTGGAGATCAGTACCGTGCAAGACCGTAACAATGCTGACACAAAAGGATTTCAATTGAATTGGCAATAAGATGACAAGGCTGCTGGCACAATTTTGTTTGACGATGAAATTTATCAGTATTGTGCTGATCTTATTGATTGGTTGGCCCATGGGGACTGTACGATCACAAGACGAGTTAAGCCCATCGCAACGAATTATTGCCGATTCCGTTGTGACGGCTGCAGATAAAAAGGACAGTCTGATTCAGCGAGCGCTTTTTCGTGTCAAAACCGAGTATCAGGCTCAGCCGATGCATCCTTATTTTCGGGATAGATATCGAGTGATTCATGACCTGCGACGGCTGGTACGAATGTTTAATTACACAGAGGTCGAAGGTTATGAGTCCGTGGAGAAACTAGTCGAAATCTGTCGACACCTTCCAGCTCAGCAACAAAACAAGCTCATTGCCATGGCAATGGCTGGTGGCGCGGTGAATCTGGTTGCGGAACGCACCAATCGGGAGCTTAGAAAACGGAAAATTGATCTGCTCCAGTGGCAAGTGGATAAGGTCACTTTCCGAAATCGATTTAAATTCATCTCAGTCAGTCTCCATGGTGGGATAAATTCTCGCGGTTTTGTGGTATCTATCCCTGCTGCTCGCATCTATCTCTACCGTTATTTTGCGGAATATTACATCACTGAGGGAGTGATTGCAATGCCAACTCGACATCTGGGCATTAATTGTCACCGTTATGACGGCCGGTCATTCATCGCTCCATTCTATGTGACAAAATTGGGGAGCTATGAGTGGAGCTATGATTGGAAGCGCAAGATTTTGACTTCAAGGGTAGATTTAAGGAAGACGTCACGGCTGGTCGTCCGGTTGGTCCATGTGAATTTTTTAGATCATCGCTATCCCGATCGCTTCCTGGGAGAGCTGATCATCTGGCCGTAGCATAAATTGATTTATCGAAGCAACGATCTATCATCCGATCAATTCCCTGATTTTCAACTATTGAAGTTTTTCGAAAGACATTTTTCAAAGGGAAATCAGATTTCAAAAATTGCATAGAATAAATGCGCGATTGTCATTCCTGCGAATGCAGGAATCTTTTTTATCTCTCAAAAACAACGGTTTTAAATTTGTCAGAGTGATGATATTTGAGCGGTTCGGACAAAAAGCAATTAGGAGTTTGAATGAAAATCGCTTTTAAAACCATCTTGTCGATTTTGATTTTGAGTACTGCCAGCTTAGCCCAGGAAATTGGCACGCCTCAATGGGAACGAGCGCAAGAGGCAGAATCGAAAGCCAGGCAACTGGCGCGCATAATGCAACTGGATTACCAGCCCACGCCCAATCAACTTCAGTACGATGTGAAACATTATGATTTGGATCTGATCATCGATGTTTCAGCGAAGAAAATTATCGGTGCGGTGAGGATTCTCTCCCAAGTGGTCGTCGGTCCCCTTTCGACGATGGAAGTGAATCTGCTTAAAAATATGGTAGTCGATAGCGTCGTCAGCTCTGGCAAACGGCTTGCTTTTAGCCATAAAACAGATCTGATTAAAATCGAACTGGGGAATACTTATCAACTGCATGACTATTTTTCAGTGAAAATTTATTATCGCGGTCAGCCAGAACAAAGTGACTTCGGTGCATTCGGATTCAGTACCCACAGCGGTCAGCCAATGATCTGGAGCTTGAGCGAACCGTATGGTGCGCGCAATTGGTGGCCCTGTAAAGATTTTCCGATCGACAAGGCTGATTCGGTGGATATCAGAGTGACCGTGCCAATACCGTTGATCGTTGCTTCTAATGGGACATTGCGCTCCGAAACAAAACGCGGCAATTTTAAAACCTATTGGTGGCATGAGAGCTATCCCATCGTGACTTATTTAGTATCAGTGGCCATCTATCCATACCACGTTTATTCAGATTACTTTCGCTATTCGCCAAACGATTCAATGGAGGTTCGTTATTACGTTTTTCCAGATCAACTCGAGCTCATTCGCAGCGCTTATGCCAAGACCGTTCGCATGATCGATATTTTTTCAAAAATATTTGGTGAATACCCATTTATTCGAGAAAAGTATGGTCATGCCCAATTCATGGGCTTTGCAAATATGGAGCATCAAACGTTGACCAGCTTGGTGAGCCGCAGCGAAGGAACAATTGTGCATGAGCTGGCGCATCAGTGGTGGGGAGATTACATCACCTGTCAGGATTTTCATCATATCTGGCTGAATGAGGGATTTGCGACGTATTCAGAAGCGCTTTATTACGAACGAGAGTACGGCGTTGTCGAATTCAAACAAGAGATGGAGAGCAACAAGTATTTTGGCGGCGGAACGATCTATGTGTCTGATGTTTCCAAGACTTCTTTGATCTTCAATTATGATCGATCCTATCGCAAAGCCGCATGGGTTCTTCATATGCTACGTCATGTGGTTGGGGACGAAAACTTCTTTAAGATTTTAAAGGCGTATTACAATGACAACCGCTTGCGCTATGGGACCGCCACGACTGAGGATTTCAAAGCCATCTGCGAGCGGGTTTCTGGGATCAATCTGGAGAAGTTCTTTCAGCAATGGATTTTTAAAGAATATTTTCCGAAGTATCGATATTCTTGGAACTGGCAGAAGAATGGTACAAACTATGATATTCAATTGACCATCGAGCAATTGCAGACCAATCAGATTTTCTGGATGCCAATTGACGTGACAATAACCACTTTTAGTGGTGAACAGACCTTTGTGGTCTGGGATAGTTTGAAAACACAAGTTTTCAATTTAGCGGTTGCAGATGAACCGCTGCGGGTTGAATTGGATAAGGACGATTGGATTTTAAAGGAAGTTGAGCTACCTGTAATTCAACCGACATTTGACCATGGGATTCTACTGGTCAATGGTGTTTCTTGGCAGAGGTACGGCACAGAGCTCGCGAACGCTTATCAGTCTCGAGCGTTCTGGGATAATTATCCTATTTCATTTTGGGATTGTTTCGGCAGACCTTTGGAAGGATATCCGAGTTCCCTCCCAATTCCAATTGGCACCGGACGGATTCTGCCCGAGGTCCTCGGGAAGTTTTCAACCGTTATTTGGATCGGCGATTTCGCGGACGGTGATATCGACATCTGGAGGCGGGCTGGGATTTACGATTATCTGCAATCGGGAGGGAATGTGTTACTGATCAGCCGCAGGGGGAGGGACTATCTCGACGCGCTACTTCAATCCTATTTGGGGATCAGTTGGGCTGAGAATGCCCTGAACACAACTCAAAATTGTATCGCTCAATATCCCGGGCTCACCAACATGACCGTTATCGGCGAGCAGACGGACAATGCCGTTTTTAATACCAATCTGGTCAATTCTGAAAGTCGTTTGCTATTTCAGGAGACGGCCTCATTTAGCGTTCCTCGCGGCTTGGGCGTTTGGCGCAAGCCGTCAACAGGAGGAAAATTTCGGAATATTGGCGGTCAATTCGTGTTCATCAGTGGCCGTCCTTACCGCTATCAATCGGATGATTTGCGGTCCAATATTGCATTCATTTTGAAAAATATGTTCCAGGAATCCGATATCGACCAGCCTGGAAATCCAATGCCATCCAGCTATGAACTGTTCCAGAACTATCCCAATCCATTCAATTCAGGGACTGAAATCGCCTTCCAAATTCCAGAGACCGTTTTTGTGAAGCTGGAGATCTATGATCTTTTGGGGCGAAAGGTAACAACCTTATTGGACAAAAAATTGATCCCAGGCAGATACGCAGTCCGATGGCACGCCGATGGAATTTCAACTGGAATTTACTTTTATAACTTGGAAACGCCAAACTTTCGGTCAACTCGAAAAATGATTTTGGTCAAATAGCGAGCGCATCGAGCAAATTTCAGTTGGCTGGGCAATAATCGCAAAGCGTAAAATCAAATTGGCTGGTGGAAGGGTTAGATGCCTTATGAAAAGGGGCAAATTGGTTCGGATACGGATCGAATGTCGCTGGAGTGAGGAGAATCGCTTCATTCATTAGCCTCTAATCAGCGGTTGCTGTGAACTTTCCCATCATTGATAGCAAGTTGCTGGTTTCATATTTTGTTTAAAATTTTTCCCTGAAAAAAATCGCTTGACAATAAAAAGAGATTTTTGTATAATTTTCACAATCAACTTTGATCCTGCCGCAACTCAGTCGTTTTTTACTTGTTCGGAATCGTTCTCATCGTTACTATACCGCATTTGAACCATGAACCAAGCCACGGAGGTCCCGAATGACGCTGATTTGGATCGTTGCGATTGTCGCCGCCATCATGTTTTTTGGCTTTCCGATTTTAACATTGCACGTGATCAAAAAAACGAATAAAAATGCCGATGAATCTGACAAAAAGGGTGGCTATGCGGAATTGAAAGCTTCAATTCTGTTTCTGCAAATGGCCTTCCCTACAATTCTGACTGTTTTAGGCGCACTGGGGTATGGCCTCTATGAGGGAACGGTCCAAAAAGTGACTCGAAACGTTCAAGCCAAAGTGGACACGCTGATTCAAAAAAAGAAAATCATTGAATGGACCAATGATATTGAGAATTATCGGAACCAGGCTGAAAACAATGCCAATTTAATCGCTGCCCTCGCAAGGAGTGATGAGGATACTATCCTGGGAATCGCTAAGAAAGCTTTTTTGCAATTTTTGCCTAAAGGAACGATTATTCCGTTCAAAGGTCGGCAGAACGAGTTTGATACCGAATTCTGGGCTCTCTGTGACGGCAAGAACGGTACGCCGGATTTGAGGGATCGGTTTATTTATGGAGGAAGCTTCGTGCAAATAGATGGGCGTGGCGGAGCAGTGTCCCACACTCATACTGGAACTACCATTCCGCGCGGCATAGTTTCCAAAAAGGGCAAATTGAATTACCCTCACCGCGAAGGGACGATTAAGGAATTCTTTGTTGAGCAACATGAGCATACCTTTAATGGCACAGAGTCGCCTCTTCGTGTTTCAAAAAGTGATCATCTGCCGCCGTTTTATCGGCTGGCATTTTTGATGAAAATCAAATAAATTCTCAAATTTTAAAGAGCCCTCAGAATATACTCGACCATGGCACATAAAATGCTTCATCATTGGTTCATCTTGCTAAGCGACTCTCAGATCGATCTGGCGATTCAATTAGCCGATGATGCGCATTTTCTGGAAACAGTTTTTGATCAGCCGGACGAGAGACATTGATTGTGCTGATTCAATTAATTGAATTTAGCGGGAAGCAATTCCATGAGGTCAATTATGAAAAAGACAATTTTAATGCTGATGCTGATCGGATTGGTTTCAGGCTGCAATCTCTTCGATTGGACCTCGGCGCCCAAGGATGAGCCTTTTTATGAAGGATTGAAGCTTTTCAATGATGGGGATTTCACAGGAGCCAAGGCGAAATTCGCCGAGGCGATGAAAGCAGATCCACTTCGCTCGGATTTCAGATATTATCATGCCAAGGCCGTGATTTTTGAAGCCAATCTGAATTATTTCGGTCTCGCCCAGGATTTGGTGAAAATCGATACAGCATCTGTTCAGAACGTGAGGCTACCGCTTTATAACAAAGAACCGAACATGACCCTAGAAGAAGATGCAGCCTATAAAAATAGGTTCTATCAGGCTTCGCTGATCTGCCATCTGGATGTAACCCCCATCTATCAAGAGCAAACGCATGGGGATATTCAGGCCAAAGATATTTATTTCGATTACTCGATCCTCTCGCTCACTCTGGCCATTCTGCGTTTGCGCGATACGAATGGCGATGGCCAAATTACTACCGAAGATTTCTATTTCACCATCCAAAAGACAGGGGATGGCAAATACGCGTTCGATCTTTTGGGAATAAAAAATTTTCTGAGCACAGCGGAAAATCGCCAGGCTTTCAATCGCACCTTGCTGAAATCGGTCGAATTTCTGACTGATGGCATTTTCTCGCTCCTTAAAATTTTCCATCAAGATTCCAAGTTTTTCAATCCGCAAGAGCTCAATACTTTGTTAGAGAACATCCGAAGTGCTGCCAATCGCTATCAAATGATCGATGGAAAAGATAATGACGGCGATGGCCGGATCGATGAAGAAATATTGAACGGTATGGATGATGATGGCGATGGCTGGGTGGATGAAGATGTGGGGAGGATTTAGTGATTTTAGTATTTGGGCAACTATAGGATTGCGAATTTGCAAATTGATAATGACAAAAATCCTTGAACAGTTCTCTTGTCTCGCCAAGGATTTTCTTAAAGTGGAGGTCGGTGTAATGAATAGAACGATTGTTTTCTTGATGGCGCTATTGCTGTTCATTCCTGATGCTCACGCCAAAAGCTCAAGGCCAGTCTTTTTGTACAATATCCGCAGCCAGGCTATGGGTGGCGCCGGAATTACCGCACCGATAGGGAGCTTCAATTATGTTTACAACCCTGCGGTCCTTTCTGAACGAAAGTTTAATCTTTCAGTGCTCGGTATCAATGCCGATCTTTCCAAAGGCTTTTTCGATGTCGTCGATTATATTGGTGACAATTCCGAAAAGTTCAAAAAGCTGGGCAGGGATTCTGCCAGTGTCTCCGTGGAAGAGAAAAGCCAAATCATGCAGGAACTTCGAGTAGCGGCCACCCGACTGGACAACATCTGGTTCAAACCGGTGTTGACGCCGCTCGTTGGGGCGACGGTCCAAAACGTCGGCATTGGGCTCTATAATGTAGCTCGAGTGGGTGTCAAACTGGATGTGGGCATTGTTGATCCCAGCATTAAAGCGTACGCTCAGGACGACCTGGTGCTATCATTTGGCTACGGCCGACGAGTTGGAAATCGCTGGGCGATTGGAATGGGCTCCAAAATCATTCGCCGCTTCGAATCCGAAACGATTGATATCGCCATCGAGCAGACCGAGGGAATGGATGCCACTATCGACACCAGCTTCGATCAACTGAAAAAAGGCAAGTCCGGCTTCGGAATTGATGTTGGGGCAATTTATTTCTTTTCAGATCGAATCAGGCTATCGGCAGTGGCTCAAGATCTATTTTGTCGAATCGGTGATGCAAATGTTCCGCTCAATTTCAAAATCGGCATGGCCTATCGTCAATCCCATCGATTGCAATTGTTCGCCGATGCAGAGGATTTGTTCAATACACGTGGCGAACAATTCATCAACAAACTCCACCTAGGTGCTGAATATCGCCTGCCAGTATTAAGTTTTCAGGCTGGCTTCAATCGCGGCTACCCAACGGTTGGCGTCGGGATCGATTTTTGGATTCTAAGATTGAATTACGCCTTTTTCACTGATGAACTGACAAATAGTCCCGGTCAGCAGCCAGAATATTATCATTTATTAGGATTCGAAGTGGGATGGTGAGGTTTGATTGATTCGAGGACTCATTTGCCCAGCGAATAGATGAAATTGATAGATGAAAAAGCGCAGATCTACTGTTTTCCTCTATCCGTTGGGCATTTTTTGGAATAGCACTCTGAATTTTGATCTCACAACTTCTTGCTGCCCACCAAATCCATGATCTTGTTCACCAATTGCTTCATTAAATCCGCTATTTGCTGTCCAAAGACCCCCAGATATGCCAATAATAGCATCATCAAAATGGCAAAGATTATGATCATGAGGATTATTTTATAAATCAACTCAAGTTTCAAAAACCAGGAAGCGAGGTTAGATAGGAATTGCTTAGCAAATTCTTGCCAGGTTTTGGATTCTGGTTTGGGTTCAGTCGGTGGCGGAACATCCGAGGGCTCTGATGCTGGATGGTTGTCTCTCTCATTCACTTTTGTTTCCTCCAGTTCTTAAAAATTAATTGAACCAAACATTAGCGACCTGCAGTCCTTTTTCGATTCGAGCACTGATTTATATAATAATGCTTTTTTTTTAAATTGCAATAGCATTTTGGAACTTCATAAAAAATGCTGACGGCTCCGAGAGCTTGATGACAACCATCTGGATACTTTTTAAGAGCGCTTCTGAAAATTTTTCATTGCAAATTTTAAATAACTTGGTTAAATTCGTCCAAAATGAAATCGCCATATTAGATCGAAAATGATTTGTCTGATCCCTGAACAGCATGGAGACAGCGTCCGGTACTTTCGAGAGTTCTTTCAATTAAAATTAGATCGCCCAGATTTGAGGACGCTGCAAAAGATTCTTGAGAAATTCGCCACTATCCCTTACGAAAACATCAGTAAGATCATCAAGCTGAGTCGCTCGTGGGACAACGACCAGCGATTGCGTCTGCCCGAGGAAGTGATGGATGATCATGCCAAATTCCATCTCGGTGGCACGTGTTTCTCATTGACGTTCTTTCTCGAGACTATTTTATTGCATCAGGGATACCAATGCTACCCTGTCATGGCCGATATGAAGGCGGGACGAAACATTCATTGTGCCATCATTGTCTTGTTCAATCAGCAAAAATTTTTAGTAGATCCTGGTTATTTGTTGCACACCCCATTGGAGATCAACCCCCAGAAACCCAGAATCTATCGAACTCCCACGACAGGGATTGAGCTGCAGTTCAATCTTGAGTTGGGATGCTATCAGCTATTCACGTTTAACAAAGAAAAAATGACTTGGCGTTATAATTTCGTGGATCGCCCCTGTCCGCCAGAAGAATTTCTGGCGCATTGGCAGGCCTCGTTCACCAAACCTTCGATGCATGGTATTTGCTTGACCAAAATTCAGAACGATGGCTATATCTTCATCCATAAAGATTTCATGCGCGAGACAACTTTCACCTCAAAGAGAAATTACAATATCAAGCAGAATTATCATCAGATAATTCACGAAATCTTTGGAATCGATAAACAATGGATTGAGCAGGCGCAAGCAGCTCTGGAATTCAATCTGGCCAAGGAACGGCAACTGGGGATTTTCAAAGCTGACAGCGAAAAACTGAAGAGCAAAAAACGCCTGATAACAATTCAGCCCCATTAACCAATGCGGAGAGTTTTTTCATTCGCTAATTGCCCAACCCTCTGAAGAAAAGGAGAAATGCATGCCAGCTTGGATTCGTGTCCATTTTTGTGTCGCTGTTTTGATCTTCTGTCTGCCATTTTTGCTTCAGGCTCAGATATTAGATTATAACCAGATCACTTTAGCTGATATTCAGAAAGCTTCTCTCAGCAGTGGCAAGATCAATGGCAGCAACAACAGTCAAAATCAATTGCTGACGGGAACGATTCTGGTATACCAGACCAGCGAGGGACGCTATGGCAAAATGCAGATCAACCAATACGGTTATGACCTGTATTTTAAATGGCTCACCTACAATGCCAATGGGACGACTTACAGCAGCGGAAATAATCTAAAAATTCCTGGCACTCGTACCTGTGATCTGGATCTGGGACGAGAAACCGAGAGCTCCAGCGATTTCTGGTGGCAACAGGTCAATGCGGTAGAGCGCTATCTGGTGCCTGAGCGTGGCGCTCGATTTGCTGTTTTTCAGGCCAGGCGGGATACCGTTATCTTTGCCAAGCGTGACCTATCCGATACCATGATTCCGTTCATATTTCAGGGCTTCAATATCAAGCTAAATTCTGGTGCTGGTGAGGGACAGATTTTATTTGGCGATAATGCCCATGGATTGGGCATCGAGGATCTGTACATCGATGTGCCCGATTTTGTCAAGCAGGATTGGCAAACCCTGTGGATTGCAATTCACATGTATCTCAATCAGATGAACTCGAAGGATCTCAGCTATGCCTGGAGTTCGGAGAAGGGCGGCTGTTTAAAGTTGACTGTTACTTTCGAGGAAGATGGACATGAAATCCTCGGCGCCTGGCACGGCGATATCTGGGATGCCGAATTGATCATTTACATCATCCCATTTATCGACAATTACCAATGTCTGCACTGGAAAGTCGAGGCGGAATTCAATTTTTCTTGGGAAATCTACGGCATCCCTGAAAGCTGGTTCATCAGCAAAAGCGATTTGCAGGAAAAATTGGAAAAAGGCATCTGCTATTCGCTGAGCAATTCGATCGACCAGTTGATGCTCAGTCTCCTGTTCATTGGCGGACTGAAATCGAATGCCGCCGCTCGTTACTATCAAGCCACCATCATCGATGATCGGGCGATGTTCGTGCTATTGCCACTGTCCCCGCCACGTCTGGTGCGGGATTTGTTGGTGCTGTTCGATCATATCGAGGTCCACGACGACGAAGATCCTTTCGGCAGCGGTGAACTTCATTTTAAGGGCGAGGTGAATGGCATCTCTACCGAATGGAGCGATGAAATATCCGCCAGCAGTGGCTCAACTATTTATTTGACCGGTGCGCAATGGCAGCGCCGGGCTTCGCTGGTGAGCGAGCAAAATCTGACCATTCATTTCGAAGGCTATGATGGCGATGAGCCCGACGCCGATGACTCGCTGGGCAAAATTGACCTGACTTTTGGGCCACCCAACTGGGGTGTGCAATATAATATCCAGAAAATCAAATCCAGCAATGGCGATTTCACCTTGCACTATTGGATCGTTGATGCGGCGACACCCACAGGCTACAAGCGCTTGCAGGTAAAATTTGATCGCATCGATCTGAATGACGATGAAGACCCGTACGGTTCCGGGGAGCTATTTTTCAGTGGCTCAGTGAACGATCAACTGACCGGCAGAAGCGGCCAGTTCGATCGGGATAGCGGCACCAAAATTTATCTCGGCGGAAAAGGCTGCTGGGAAAAAACCGTTTATGTCCCAGAGAATGGCTCGCTGCGCATTCATTT